>JAWWAT010000108.1:0-9147 GCA_033721635.1 Marinobacter sp.
CGGGCGCTTTATCGATGCAACACCCGCCTCATGGCGGCTGCTCGGCTACTGGCCGGAAGAATTACGGGGTAAACCCCTCGAAGAGGTCTTTCGTGGCAACCATGTCGCTCAGAAACTGGCGGAAACCCGCAACCAGCTACGTGATGACGGCTACGCCACCATGACACTGGAAATCATTCACCGGGACGGATCTCGCCGCTGGTTCGAGATTGCCAGCCGGGCCATCCGGGAGACCTATACCGGCGCCGTGATTGAGGTCATCAGCGTGTCCCGGGATATCACCGCCCGGGTGGAGTCCGAAGAGAACAGCCGCAAGCTGGCCGACGAACTGGCGCACACCGCCAGGCTCGCAACTCTCGGGGAGCTTGCCTCCAGTATCGCCCACGAGATGAACCAGCCGTTGGCCACCATCGTGAACTTTGCCAGCGCCAGCCAGCGCTACCTGAATAGTGCCCGAACCAACCCTGAATGCCTGGATCGCGTGGATGATGGCCTGCAGAAAATTGTTCACCATGCCAACCGGGCATCGGAAGTGATCAAGCGTCTACGGGCTTTTTTGCGCAAGGGCCAGAAGCGCACAGCGCCGCTTGCCCTGAACGACGTCGTGAGCAACGTCGCCCGCCTGTGCCAGTGGGAAGCCGAGAAGAATAACGTCCAGATCCGCGAGAGACTGGCCTGCTGCGCGCCGGTCATCACCGCCGATCCGGTGCTGCTGGAACAGGTATTGATCAATCTGATCCGCAATGGCATTGAAGCCACGATTGAAGCCCGTGACGAAGAAGCCCGGAGCGCACCGGCGCAGATCATCATAACCACTTGCATCAACGATCAGAACGAAACCCTGATTGAAGTCACTGATGAAGGTCCGGGCCTGGATGAGCAGGGTATCCGCCAGATGTTCCAGCCGTTCTACACCAGCAAGCCCCAGGGACTGGGCCTTGGCCTGTCCATGAGCCGCTCGATTATCGAAGGCTTTGGCGGCTTCCTCGATGCCCGTCCCGCGGCCACCGGTGGACTGTCCCTGATCTGCCGATTCCCGGCCAGCCAGAACCAGAAGCACAGAACCTCAACCACGGAGAACCAGCCCGATGACTGACCACTCTGCCCCGGAGGCCACCACCGTCTATATCGTTGACGACGACGCAGGCATGCTGGAATCCACCCAATGGTTGCTGGAATCGGTGGGCCTTAACGTCCAGGCCTACAGCGACGGCCGCAAGTTTCTGGACGCCGTTGGCAACGGCAAGGCCGGCTGCGTGGTCCTGGATGTCCGAATGCCGGGGCTTGGGGGCCTGAACGTTCAGGAGGAGCTTCAGAAACGAGGGCTGGAACTGCCCATCATCTTTGTCTCCGGCCACGCCGATGTGCCTATTGTGGTCAGAGCATTCAAATCCGGAGCTTTTGACTTCATCGAAAAGCCTTTCAACGAACAACTGCTGCTGGACAGTGTTCAACAGGCCCTTCAGGAGCATCAGCAATCCGGCCCACGACTGCAGGGCGATGAGTCAACCGAAGCCCTGCTCACCACCCTGACCCGGCGCGAGCGGGACGTATTCCTGCCACTGGCCCAAGGCTACACCAGCCGGGAAATCGCCGAGCAACTGGATGTCAGCGTGAAGACGATCGATCTGTACAGGGCCCGGGTGATGAAACGCCTGGGCGCCGATCGCCTGCCAGATGTGACCGGCACAGCCATTGCCGCCGGGCTCCTCGACCCGCTGGATCTGCGAAGTGAAAAGAACTGAACGGCTCTAACCCGCCGCAGCCTGGACATCGAGCGCCAGCACCCCCAGCCTGGCCACGGCCTGCTCGATACGTTCGCTCCAGGGATTGGCGCTGTTCAGTCTCAGACAATTTTCATACTTGTCGGCGGTGGAGAACATCAACCCCGGCGCCACGTTGATATGCTCCGCCCTGGCCCGATGGTAAACCTCCGTGCCGGAAACGCCATCCGGCAACTGTACCCAGAGGACAAATCCGCCCTGGGGCCGACTCACAGCGGTACCTTCCGGAAATGCCCGGGCCACCGCTGTTCGCATACGTTCGGTGGACTCGCGATAGTGCTGACGGGCCGAGCGTAGATAGCGATCGTAACCACCCTGCTCCAGAAAATGCGCCACCGCCATCTGGGGAATCGAGGAGGTCGCCAAATTGACGAAATACTTGTGCTGCCGGGCGCTGGCCATGTGCCGCCCCGGCACCATCCACCCCAGCCGGAGGCCTGGTGAAATGGTCTTCGAGAACGAGCTGCAATAAATCACGTTATCCGCCCGATCAAAGGCCTTGGCTGGTTTGGGCCGGTCCCCGATATGATGAAGGTCACCGTAGATGTCGTCCTCAATAAGCGGAACAGCCGCTGCCGCCAGCATGGAGACCAGCTGTTTTTTGCGCTCGTCGGACATTTGCGCACCCATGGGATTGCTGTGATTGGTCACCACCACACAGGCTTTCAGCGGCCACTGCTCGAGGGCCAGCTGCAAGCCTTCGAGGCTTAGCCCCTCGGATGGATGTGTCGGAATTTCGATGACCTTCAGCCCGACCACTTCCAGGGCCTGAAGAATGCCGGGAAAGGACGGCGACTCCACCGCCACGATGTCACCGGGCTGGGTCACAGCACGGAGCCCCAGGATGATGGCCTCCTGGGCTCCATTGGTGGCGAGCACATCATCCGGAGTTACCGGGACACCCAGGGTCGCCATCCGCTGGGCGATCTGCCGCCGAAACGACTCCTTGCCGGGAAACGCGTAGTCCAGGGTTTCCAGGCCCCGGCGGGCAGCCCAGAGCGTGCTCTGCTGGATTTGCCGGAGCGGCAGGTAATCGGGATGTGGAATCGCCGTGGCTAGCGGCACCATGCGTTTTTGCTCATCGGCACATAGGTCCAGGGTCATCTCCCGGGCGCTGACCGGTACCGGACGGCTGCGGTGCCGGCGCATGACCGGCTCGGGCGCATCCACTGTTGGCAGGCGCACGAAGTAGCCACTGCGCTCCCGGGCCTGCAGAAAACCTCGCGCCTCCAGCGTCTGGTGTGCCTGGAGGATGGTCGAGATGCTAACCCCGAACTGGCGGCTCAACTGTCGCACGCCCGGTAACCGTTCGCCGTCCCGGTACACGCCTTCATGAATCAGCCCCTGAAGCTGATCCGCCACCTGGTTGTAGAGAATTCCCATTGCCCGCCCCCGCCTGCGACACCACATCATGATACTGATCAATTGCACCAGAACCCGAGCTGTTCGGTGCAGTACAGAACGGTTCCGATATGACCAGTACAGATTTCATAAAACGCTTTCTGTACCGGTTCAAAAACAGATTATCTGAATCTGTTATGGCAGTCAGACCTTTTCCTACAATAAGCTCGAAATCAGATAGCTCATCGAGACAAGCAGCTTTTTCAGAGGAGAAAAGACCGTGACTTTACCCATCTATCAGGTTGATGCATTCACCAACGAGGTGTTCGGTGGCAACCCGGCAGCGGTCATGCCGCTAGAACAGTGGCTACCAGACAACCTTATGCTCTCGCTTGCCATGGAGAACAACCTCTCCGAAACAGCCTTTTTCGTGCCTCTTCAGGCCGGGGAAGACGCGGATTTCCACATCCGCTGGTTTACACCGGGCACAGAAGTGCCCCTCTGCGGCCACGCCACTCTGGCCAGCGCCTGGGTCATCTTCAACAAGCAAGGCTGGGATAAGGCACAGATCCGCCTTCACTCGAAAAGCGGCCTGCTCTCCGTCCGCCAGGCAGAAGACGGCTGGCTGGTCCTGGATTTCCCGAATCTGGCCTTCGAGGAGCAAACCACGCCAACGCTGATTCGGGAAGCCCTGGAAAACGCGCCTGATACCGCGTTCTTTGTCCCGAACGACACCAACTACATGGTGATTCTGAAGGATGAAGCGGCCGTGCGTGCAGCCCAACCCGATATGCGCAAACTCAAGCAACTGGGCAACCAGGGGCTGATCATAACCGCTCCCGGCACCGACTGCGATTTTGTCAGCCGATATTTCGCCCCCGGTGCTGGCATTGATGAAGACCCTGTGACCGGTTCCATTCACAGCGTACTGGTACCCTATTGGGCTGAGAGACTGGGCAAGACAAGGCTGGAAGCCCGTCAGATTTCGGCCCGGGGCGGTGTGCTGCGCTGCGAGTTAAAGGGGGATCGCGTCGACATTGCCGGTCAGGCGGCGTTCTTTATGGAAGGCGCCATTGATTTGAAGGGCACACTTGCAGAGTGCAAATGAAAAAATCGACATGGTCGCGGGTGATAGCTCTGAGGTTCAGTATCGTAAACCTGATCTTCATTCTGAAACAGAGGCAAAGTGATGACAGCGACCAAAGCATTTGCGGCACAGTCACCAACGTCCGGTATGGCACCTCATACCATAGACCGCCGGGAGCCACGTCCCGATGACGTTGCGATCGAGATCGACTACTGCGGGGTCTGCCATACCGACATTCATTTTGCACAGAACGACTGGGGGATCACCGAGTACCCGGTTGTCCCCGGCCACGAAATTGTGGGGCGGGTCACGGCCGTTGGCCCCGAGGTCAAAGGCTTTAACGTAGGCGATGTCGTCGGCGTCGGCTGCATGGTGGATTCCTGCCGTACCTGTTCAGCTTGTGAAGCAGGTCTGGAGCAGTACTGCAGCGAAGGCATGACCTCCACCTACAACGGACAGGACCGCCACGATCACTCCATCACCTTTGGCGGCTATTCCGAGCGTATTACCGTCAGCGAACGATTTGTCGTTCGCATTCCGGAAAAGCTGGATATCAAGGCCGCTGCGCCTCTGCTTTGCGCCGGCATCACCACCTACTCGCCGCTGCGCCATTACGGCGTTAAAGCGGGCCACAAGGTCGGTGTCATCGGCATGGGCGGCCTCGGTCACATGGGTGTTAAATTCGCCAGGGCACTTGGCGCGGAGGTGACCATTTTCACCCGCTCTGAGAGCAAGGTCCCGGAAGCGAAAAAGCAGGGTGCCGATCATGTGGTGATCTCCACCGATGAAGATCAGATGGCTGCAGCCGCTGAAACCTTTGATTTCATGCTGGACACAGTTCCGGTTCAGCACGATCTGAACCCTTACCTCAACTGCCTGAAGCACGATGGCACTCACATACTGGTTGGCCTGCTGGAGCCGGTAGAGCCACCGGTAGAGGCTGGCGCCCTGGTATTCAAGCGCCGCGTTCTTGCCGGCTCGCTGATCGGTGGCATGCCGGAAACCCAGGAAGTTCTGGATTTCTGTGCAGAGCACGACATCAGCTGCGACGTCGAGATGCTCGACATAAACAACCTCAATGAGGCCTATGATCGCATGAAAAAAGGCGACGTGAAGTATCGGTTCGTGATCGACATGCAAACCCTCAAGAACGGGTAGCCGCTCAGGCGACCGGGCCCCACGAACCCGGTCGCCAAGTCCTTCTCATTCCGCCACTTCATACGTGGATACCCCGCCACCACAGACGCCAGCCCCGCATATCCGTATAATTCCCCGACTCAATGTTCGTACCCCGTTTGTGGTCACCCCATGCCTTCACACTACGATGTCATTATTATCGGCGCTGGCGCAGCAGGCCTGATGTGCGCGGCCACTGCGGGCTATCGCGGCCGCAGCGTGCTGGTGTTGGACCACGCCAACAAACCCGGCAAGAAAATCCTGATGTCCGGCGGCGGGCGCTGCAATTTCACCAACCTGAACAGCACGCCGGCCAACTTCCTGTCGGATAACCCGCACTACTGCATTTCCGCGCTCAAGCGCTACACGCCCCAGGATTTCCTGGAACTGGTAGACCGCCACGGCATTGAGCATGAGGAAAAAGCCCCCGGCCAGCTGTTCTGCAAGGACAGCGCCAAGGACATCCTCAACATGCTGCTGACCGAATGCGAGTGGGCAGGCGCGGACGTGAGAATGAAGACAGCGGTCGACCGCATTACCGAAACCGACAACGGCTATCGCCTGCGCGTCGGCTCGGGCGATCTCACCTGCGAATCCCTGGTGATCGCCACCGGTGGCCTGTCGATTCCCACCATGGGCGCCACCGCCTTTGGTTATCGTGTAGCCGAGCAGTTCGGACTGGACATACTGCCCACGCGAGCAGGCCTGGTGCCCTTTACCCTCCAGCCGGAGCTAAAAGAACAGCTAGCGCCTCTATCTGGTGTCAGTTGCCCCGTGGACGTGCAATGCCACGACCAGCACTTCCGGGAACCCATGCTGGTCACCCATCGCGGGCTCAGCGGCCCGGCGATGCTCCAGATTTCCAGTTTCTGGGAGCCGGGCGACAGCCTGGCTATCAACCTGCTGCCAGCCTGCCAGATCAAAGACGACCTTTTGAGCCTGCGGAAAAGCCGCCCGCAATCGACCATTGCAAACTACCTGAGCCAGCACCTGCCAAAACGATTTGCCCAGGCCTTCAACGAGCTGCAGGGCTGGACCGGCCCGTTGCAGGGCTACAAGAACAGCGATATTGAACAGGTTGCCGACACTCTGGGCCAATGGTCGATCAAGCCGGCTGGAACCGAAGGCTACCGAACGGCAGAGGTTACCCTGGGGGGCGTCGATACGCGCCAGCTCTCCTCCAAGACCATGTCGGTGCTGGAACGTCCAAACCTGTATTTCATTGGTGAAGTGGTGGATGTGACCGGCCACCTTGGCGGCCATAATTTCCAATGGGCCTGGGCCTCCGGTGTGGCGGCCGGCAACAGCGCCTGAGTGTGCATCCGACTCCCCAAAGCTGGCGTAGAACTGGTAACCTGAGTCCATGTATTGGCATGACCGGACACTACGACCGATAGGGGGAACGGATGCTCCAAAGCCACGATGACACCTTAACCAGCAACGCCCTTGTCGTCGAAGGTGGCGCCATGCGCGGCATCTTTGCCGCCGGCGTACTCGATGCCTTTCTCGAGAAGCGGCACCAGGCGTTCACCGAAGCCTGGGGCGTCTCCGCCGGTTCAACCAATCTCATTGGCTACCTCTGCGGCCATCACGGCCGAAATCATCGGGTGATAACCGACCACGCCCGTCGGCCGGAGTTCATTAACTGGGGCCGTTTCTTCCAGGGCGGGCATCTGTGCGATGTTCACTGGCTCTGGCACCGATCCTACGAGGACATACCGCTCGATCTGGAACGCTACCTGAATGGCACCACCAAACTGTGGGTGGCAACCACGTCGGTGGTGACCGGCGAGGCCCGGTATTTTTCCGTCAACGACCAGAATATCCACGACGTGCTCACCGCCTCCTGTTCCATTCCCCTGGCCTATCGTGACTACCCGCTCGTGGACGACGAGCCCATGAGTGATGGTGGTATTGCCGATTCCATTCCCGTTGCAGAGGCCTATCGCCGGGGCGCCCGGGATATCACCGTGGTGCTTTCCCGACCGCTGGGCTATGAGAAGAAGCCACTGGCGTTTCCGGCGCTCACCAAACGGATGTTCCGGGAGCAACCGGGACTCGCCGAGGCTCTGATCCGGCGGGGCGAAAGATACAACGAGACGCTGGAGTTCATTCGAAATCCGCCGGACGACTGCCGGCTCCGGATTATCGCGCCACCGGAGGATTTTCCGGTAAGCCGGTTGACGACGGATCTGAACAAACTGGATCTGGGGTATCAGCAAGGCCACCGTGCTGCGATGGCCTATCTGGCCGAACTGGCCCAGGAAGTCGCCTAGCGAAGCACCACCAGGGGCTTTTTGGCGGTTTCGAGCATCCGGGTGGTGGTACTGCCCACCAGGAACCGACGGATGCGGGAGTGGCCATAGGCGCCCATCACCAGGATATCGATATCCTGCTCTTCCTGATAGGCGTGCAGTGCCGGCTCCACATCGCCGGCCCGGATCGCCAGGGTGATCTCGGATTCCAGTCCCGCCAGCATTTTCTCGGCTTTCTTTAGCTGCTCCCAGCGATCATTGGTATCTGGACCGATCATCACCAGATGCAGCGGCATACCCTTCAGAACCGGGCTACCAGCCAGCAACTCTACGCCTTTGAAGGCCGTGGCACTGCCATCAAAGGCCAGCATGGCGCTGCGTGGCTGCGTGTACTCGTCGGGCACCAGGAGAATCGGCCGATGCATACTGCGAATCACCGTCTCGAGCTGGCTGCCAACGTGGGTATCACGCTCGGAGCTGCTTTCACCGTGCAGACCCATTACCAGCAGGCGGGTCTGGCTCTCCAGCGCCAGCAGGGACTCGGTCAGGTCGCCGTGGCGCTGACGCTGGATCACATCCTCGATACCGGCTTCACTGAGCCGCTTCCGGGCCTCGTCCAGCATGTGGTGACCATGCTCAAGGGCCAGCTTCGCGCGCTTTCGGTCCAGCTCAGCCAGGTCTTCGAGCAGCTGTTCACGGCTGCCAAGACCAATGTTGCCAACCAGATCCGGCTCCGCCGGGTAACGTTCTTCATCAAGCACGTGCAGCAACATCATGGGCGTTTCCATGTGCTTGCTGGCCCAGGCGGCATAATCGCAGACCGCCGGCGCCGCCTGGGAGCCATCAATACAGGCAACTACTCGTAACATCTCAACCTCGCCTTCATGATCCTTGTGATTGTTATTCTGACTGCGATCGTTGCTGGATTCCTTGGTCTGTGTCATGTCAGTGCCCCATCAGCTGATCAACGGCGTCCGGCTTGTCGTGCACACCGAAGCGGTCAACGATCGTGGCACTGGCCTCGTTCAGTCCGATAACCTCAACTTCCGAGCCCTCGCGGCGGAACTTGATCACGGCCTTGTCCAGGGCACCTACTGCCGTGATATCCCAGAAGTGCGCGCGACTCAGGTCGATCACCACATTATCGACTGCTTCCTTGAAATCAAAGGATTCCATGAACTTTTCCGAGGAACTGAAGAACACCTGACCCACAACCCGGTAGGTGCGGGTGTCGGTGGTTTCATCCAGTTCGGAGGTCACCAGCATGTAGTGGCCCACTTTGTTAGCAAAGAAAAGGGCCGCCAGCAGAACGCCCGCCAACACACCAAAAGCCAGATTGTGGGTGGCAACCACGACAACAACAGTTACCAGCATCACGATGTTGGTGGAAAGAGGATGTTTGCGAAGGTTGCGGATGGAATCCCAGGAGAAGGTACCAATCGACACCATGATCATCACTGCCACCAGGGCCGCCATGGGAATCTGGACCAGCACGCTGTCCAAC
>JAWWAT010000109.1:0-9122 GCA_033721635.1 Marinobacter sp.
CCGGACCACCGAACAAACCCACGATATTATTCGCAGCGGCTTCGACCGTTCGCCGATGTTTGCCGGCAGCATCGAAGGCGTGGGTCCCCGCTATTGCCCGTCGATCGAGGACAAGGTGAACCGGTTTGCCGACAAGGATTCCCACCAGATCTTTGTGGAGCCGGAAGGCCTGACGACCAACGAGCTCTACCCGAACGGCATTTCCACCAGCCTGCCGTTTGATATCCAGCTGGCGGCGGTGCGTTCGATTCCCGGCTTTGAAAATGCCCATATCACGCGGCCCGGCTATGCCATCGAATACGATTACCTGAATCCGCAGGATCTGCGCCACACCCTGGAAACCAAGTTCATTCAGGGCCTGTATTTTGCCGGCCAGATCAACGGCACCACCGGTTATGAAGAAGCCGGCGCCCAGGGCCTGCTTGCGGGGATCAACGCTGCACTGCGGTCCCAGGAAAAGGATGAGTGGTACCCGCGCCGTGACGAGGCTTACCTGGGTGTGCTGGTGGATGACCTGATCACCATGGGCACTTCCGAGCCGTATCGCATGTTTACCAGCCGCGCCGAGTACCGCCTGATCCTGCGCGAGGACAACGCCGACCTGCGGCTGACCGAAACCGGCCGCAAGCTCGGGCTCGTAAATGACGAGCGCTGGCAGAAGTTCAATGACAAGCGTGAGGCCATTGCCACCGAGCGCAGCCGTCTCGAAGCCACCCGGATTCATCCGAACACCGAGGCCGGAGAGCGCGCCAATGGCTTTCTCAAGCAGCCGATGACCCGGGATCAGTCGCTGGCGGAGCTGCTGCGTCGTCCGGAAATTGTCTACAGCCACATCGCCGAGATTGGTGCCGAGCAGGCCAACGATCCGGTGGTTGCGGATCAGGTGGAAATCGAGATCAAGTACGAGGGCTATATTTCCCGTCAGACCGACGAGATCGAGCGGCTTCGCAAGAATGAAAACACCGCTCTGCCGGTGGATCTCGACTATGACGTGATCGGGGGCCTTTCCAACGAGATCAAGCAGAAGCTGAAAACGGTGCGGCCGGAAACTGTCGCCCAGGCTTCGCGCATCCAGGGTGTGACTCCGGCGGCCGTCAGCCAGATTCTAGTGCACCTGAAGAAGCGCGACCTGCTGCGTAAACAGTCGGCCTGATCTTTGCCCATGACCAATTCACTCTGGCACGGCCAGCTTCGGGACGGGCTTGCCAAAATGGGGCTGTCCCTGGCAGACGATCGGCAGGAAAAGCTGCTGGCTTTTCTGGGCCTGCTTAACAAATGGAACCGGGCATACAACTTGACCGCCGTTCGTAATGAGCGTGTGATGGTGTCGCGGCAACTGCTCGACAGCCTGAGCATTTTGCCCTGGGTCACCACCGACCATCTGCTGGATGTTGGTGCTGGGGGTGGTCTGCCTGGTATTCCCCTGGCGATTGCTCTGCCGGAAAAACGCTTCACCCTGCTCGACAGCAACGGCAAGAAGACCCGCTTTCTTAACCAGTGTGTGCTGGAACTTGGCCTCGACAATGTCGAGGTTATTCATGGCCGGGCCGAAGACTGCAGCCCCGCAGAATCTTTTGCCCAGATCAGCAGCCGTGCCTTCACCGCGCTGGAGAATCTGGTGAACTGGTGCGGCGATCTGTTGGCAAATGAGGGCGAGTTCCTTGCCATGAAAGGTCAGTTTCCGGATGATGAAGTAGCTGCCCTCCCGGCTGGCTGGCAGGTAAAATCCAGCCACCCCCTGGACGTTCCCGGTGCCGATGGCGAACGCCATCTCCTGATGGTCGCCCGGGCCGCGAATTCCCGGTAGTTCGGCAGTCGAATTTCTCTACCGCTAACCCATAAACAAGGAGGCAGGACATGGCGCGCGTGATTGCAGTGACCAATCAGAAAGGCGGTGTGGGCAAAACCACCACCTGCGTCAATCTTGCTGCCTCCCTGGCCGCCACCAAGCGCCGCGTGCTGCTGGTGGATATGGACCCCCAGGGCAACGCCACCATGGGCAGCGGTGTGGATAAGAATGCCCTGGAACTGTCCGGCTACGACATGCTGACCAAGCGTGCCAGCGCCGCGGAGGTGATCATCCCAGCCGAGGCCTCCGGGTTCGACATCCTGCCGGCCAACGGCGACCTGACCGCCGCTGAAGTTGAGCTGATGAACGAAATTGGTCGCGAACATCGTCTGCGACTGGCGTTGAACACCGTTCGCGACAACTACGATTACATCCTCATAGATTGCCCGCCGTCACTCAGCCTGTTAACCGTGAATGCTCTCTCGGCGGCCGACTCGGTACTCATTCCCATGCAGTGCGAGTACTACGCACTGGAAGGCTTGGCAGCGCTGATGAACACCGTTGAGCAGATCCAGGAGACGGTCAACCCGAATCTGCAGGTGGAAGGCATCCTGCGCACCATGTATGACCCGCGAAACAGCCTGACTCTCGATGTGTCCGGTCAGCTGAGTGAGTACTTCGGCGACAAGGTTTACCGGGCAGTGATTCCCCGCAACGTCCGACTGGCCGAGGCGCCCAGCTATGGGGTTCCGGCCCTGAAATACGACCGGGCCTCCAAGGGTGCCATTGCCTACCTGGCTCTGGCCGGCGAAATGGTGCGCCGCCACGGTTCAAAAAAGACATCCGCGCCGGTTGCGGTGTAACATACCGCCCTGTCACTCACTTAAGCACAACGATATTCAACGGGAAGAATGACTGACACCATGGCGGCGAAGAAACGAGGATTGGGTGAACGTGGACTGGGCGCCCTGCTGGCGGGCTCCAAGGTCAATCTTGACCAGGAGCTGAAAGACCATGACGGAGAGCTCCGCGAAGTTCCCATTGATCTGATCCAGCGTGGCCGGTTTCAACCCAGGCGCGATATGGACCCTGCCGCTCTGCAGGAACTGGCCGATTCCATTCGTCAACAGGGCGTAATGCAGCCGGTCGTGATTCGTCCTATTGCCGAAGGCCGCTATGAGCTGATCGCCGGCGAACGCCGCTGGCGGGCCACCCAGATGGCCGGCGTTGACAGCATTCCCGCCATCATCCGGGATGTCCCCGATGAAGCCGCCATCGCCATGGCGCTTATCGAGAACATCCAGCGCGAAAACCTCAATCCCATTGAAGAAGCTTTCGCCCTCCAGCGTCTGCAGGACGAGTTTGGTCTGACCCAGGCCCAGGTGGCCGAAGCTGTTGGCAAATCCCGCACCACCATTACCAACCTGCTGCGACTGATCGGTTTGTCCGAAGATGTTCGTATCATGCTTGAGCATGGTGACCTGGAAATGGGTCACGGCCGGGCGATGCTCACCCTGGCCCCGGAACTGCAGATGCAGGTTGCCAAACAGGTGGTGGCCAAATCCCTGTCGGTTCGTCAGACCGAGGCCCTGGTAAGACGCGTGCAACAGGAGACCCCGGATAGCAAGTCCCGGAAAAAAGGCACAGTGGACCCCAACATCCGCGCATTGCAGGATGATCTGGCCGAGCGACTGGGCGCGAGGGTATCGATCGATCATGGCCAGCGTGGCAAAGGCAAGCTGGTGATCGAATACAGCTCTCTCGACGAGCTGGACGGGATTTTGGGACATATTCGCTAGGGGTACATGTAAATCATTCTAAAGTGCTACGTTTTCTTGAAAAATACTACATGTTGTAATCAGACATATTTGACGACACAACCTGTGTCGATTTGAACAATTTCCGTGGCAGTATTGGTTGATTTTTAGCCGCCAAATTGGACGGCTTCTGTTGAACGGCCATCGGTTAACACATATAATTTCGCGCGCTTGCAACAACAGCTGATGACATGACAGGTTTCAGAAAAGCCATCACCTACGTGCCACTGAAAGAATGGCTGATCATTGAGATGGTTTTATTGGTCGTCATCAGTTCGCTGTGGTTAATTGACAGCAGAGCAGCTGGGTATTCCGCGTTTATCGGCGGTCTTATTTTTGTCATACCCAATGCCTATTTTGCGCACCGGGCCTATCGCTTCGAGGGCGCGCGCCAGATGCAACTGGCGGTCAGTAATATGTTCAGGGCAGCGAGTATAAAAATTGCCCTTACCGCGATTTTCTTTGCGGCCGTTTTCACTTTAATGGAGTCAGTCCACGGGCCGGCTCTGTTATTCACTTTTGCTGTGATGGTTGCGATAGGTACGGCTTTGCGCTGGCTTATCCGGCCGCGCCCACAGCGATGACTGGACGAGAGCAGTATGGCAGCTGATACCCCAGTAGAGTATATAAAGCACCACCTAACCAACCTCACCTACGGCAAACTTCCGGAAGGTTACGAGCGGGCCGACGGCTCGGTCGTACAGGAAGCGACCTGGACGTTCGCCCGTACAGGGCAGGAAGCCGCCGATATGGGCTTCATGGCCGTTCATGTCGACACCCTTGGCTGGTCTTTAGCCATGGGGATTCTTTTCCTCGGTCTGTTCCGTTTCGTTGCCAAAAGGGCGACGACGGGAGCGCCCGGCGGTTTGCAGAATGCTGTGGAGATGACCTTTGAATTTGTTCAGGGCATCGTCCGCGATGTCTTCCACGGCAAGAATCCTCTGGTTGCTCCACTGGCGCTGACCATCTTCGTCTGGATTCTGCTCATGAATACGCTGAAGCTGATTCCTGTTGACTACATCCCTTCCATCGCTCATGCGCTCGGGCTGGAATACTTCAAGATCGTACCAACGACGGATCCCAACGGAACCTTTGGGATCTCCATCGGCGTGTTCCTGCTGATTCTGTTTTACAGTTTCAAGATCAAGGGCGTGGGTGGTTTCGCCAAGGAACTGTCTTTCAATCCCTTCAACCATTGGTCGCTGGTGCCGTTCAACCTGGTGCTCGAAATCCTGGCCTTGATCATCAAGCCCATCAGTCTGGCGCTGCGTCTGTTCGGTAACATGTATGCTGGCGAAGTGGTATTCATCCTGATCGCGCTTCTGCCGTTGTGGATCCAGTGGACGCTGAATGTTCCCTGGGCTATCTTCCACATCCTGGTTGTTACGCTGCAGGCTTTCATCTTTACAACGCTGACTGTGGTTTACCTCAGCGCAGCGCACGAAGATCATTAATAAATTCTGTAAACAAACCCTTAACTATCTGAAAAACTGAGGAGTCTTCAATGGAAATGGTATACATCGCAGCTGCGCTTATTATCGGTCTGGGTGCCCTGGGCGCTGGTATCGGTTTTGGTCTGCTCGGCGGCAAGCTTCTGGATTCCACCGCTCGCCAGCCTGAAATGGCCAACCAGCTGCAAACCAAAGCCTTTATCATGGCTGGTCTGCTTGACGCCGTTCCCATGATCGGTGTTGGTATTGCTATGTACCTGATCTTCGTTGTTGCTGGTTAATCAAAATGAGACCTGAGGGCGCAGGCTGATGCCGCGCCCCACTTCCCGTTAACCGGGACGCAACGAATAGCAAGAGGTATATCGCCGTGAATATAAACCTTACGTTGATAGGGCAATCGATTGCCTTCGCTATTTTCGTCTGGTTCTGCGTCAAGTATGTATGGCCGCCTATTACGGCTGCCATGGCAGAGCGCCAGAAGAAAATAGCCGACGGCCTTTCTGCTGCAGATCGGGCTTCCCTTGATCTGGAACTTGCCCAGCAAAAAGCTTCCAAAGAGCTTCAAAAGGCGAAAGAAGAGTCTGCTGCCCTTATCGATCAGGCAAACAAGCGTGCCGCCCAGATTGTAGAAGCCTCCAAGGATGATGCTCGCAAAGAAGGCGAAAAGCTCCTTGAACAGGCCCGGGCGGAAATTCAGCAGGAGCGTGTCCAGGCTCGCGATGCACTCAGAGCAGAAGTGGCAACACTGGCTGTTGCTGGTGCCGAGAAGATTCTGGAAACCTCTGTAGATGCCAAAGCTCACAGCGAGATGCTGGACAAGCTGGCCGCAGAACTCTAAGCGAGGGTCACCATGGCAGAACTCACTACGTTAGCCCGACCCTACGCGAAGGCCGTTTTTGGTGCCGCGCAAGACCAGAGTGCTATTGATCTGTGGGATCAGGCTCTGGCTTTCGCAGCTCAGGTGGCGGCTGACCAAGAGGTAAAGAACATTCTGGCCATTCCTGGCCTGTCTGAGCAACGCAAGGCGGAACTCTTCGTTGACTGTTTTGAAGAGCCGCTGCCTGAAGCACTCAGAAACTTCCTGTTGATTCTTGCTGAAAACAAGCGCCTGCCGTTGTTGCCGGAAATTTCAGCTCTGTTCAGCCTGTATCGCGCGGATCTTGAGCGCACAGTCAAGCTGAAGGTGAGCACGGCATTTGAAATGACCGAAGAGCAGCAGCAGAAGCTCATCGAAGCGCTGTCCAAAAAGCTGGAGCGCAAGGTGGCCCTGGAAACCGCCGTCGATCAGTCCCTGATTGGCGGCGTGGTAGTAAACACGGGTGATCTGGTTATCGACGCTTCAGTCCGAGGCAAACTGGCCAAGATGGCCAGGGCTCTGGGCTCCTGATTTCAGCACAAGGTTTGAGGACAAAGGCATGCAGCAACTGAATCCATCCGAGATCAGTGACATCATCAAGAAGAGGATCGAAAAGCTCGATATCTCTTCCGAAGCAAAAAACGAAGGTACGATCCTGTCGGTTTCTGACGGTATCGTACTCATCCACGGTCTTGCCGACGTTATGTACGGTGAGATGATCGAATTTGCCAATGGCACATACGGTATGGCGCTGAACCTGGAGCGTGATTCGGTAGGTGCTGTTGTATTGGGCGACTACGAAGATCTGGCCGAGGGGCAGAAGGTTCGTTGTACTGGACGTATCCTTGAAGTGCCGGTTGGTCCGGAACTGATGGGTCGTGTGGTCGATGGTCTTGGTAACCCGATCGACGGCAAAGGCGATCTGGGTACCTCCCTCACCTCACCGGTCGAGAAGGTTGCGCCGGGCGTTATCGCCCGTCAATCTGTTGATGAGCCGGTTCAAACCGGTCTGAAAGCCATCGACACCATGGTGCCGATCGGCCGCGGCCAGCGTGAGCTGATCATCGGTGACCGTCAGATCGGTAAGACCGCCGTCGCCATCGACGCGATCATCAACCAGAAGAATACCGGCATCAAGTGTATCTACGTTGCCGTGGGTCAGAAGCAGTCTTCCATTGCCGCCGTTGTGCGCAAGCTGGAAGAGCACGGCGCCATGGACCACACCATCGTGGTTGCTGCCGGCGCAGCCGATCCTGCTGCCATGCAGTTCCTGGCACCGTATTCCGGTACGTCCATGGGTGAATACTTCCGTGACCGTGGTGAAGACGCTCTGATCATCTACGATGATCTGTCCAAGCAGGCAGTAGCATACCGCCAGATCTCCCTGCTGCTGCGTCGTCCGCCAGGCCGTGAAGCCTACCCGGGTGACGTATTCTATCTGCACTCCCGTCTGCTTGAGCGTGCTTCCCGGATCAACGCTGATGAAGTTGAAAAACTCACCAATGGCGAGGTGAAAGGTAAGACTGGTTCCCTGACGGCACTGCCGATCATTGAAACCCAGGCAGGTGACGTGTCCGCGTTCGTACCAACCAACGTTATCTCCATCACCGACGGTCAGATCTTCCTGGAAACCAACCTGTTTAACTCCGGTATCCGTCCGGCGATGAACGCGGGTGTTTCGGTATCGCGGGTTGGTGGCTCTGCCCAGACCAAGATCATGAAGAAGCTGGGCGGTAACATCCGTCTGGCCCTCGCCCAGTATCGTGAGTTGGCGGCGTTCGCCCAGTTTGCGTCAGATCTGGATGAGGCAACTCGTAAGCAGTTGGAGCATGGCCAGCGCGTCACCGAGCTGATGAAGCAGAACCAGTACAGCCCGATGTCAGTTGCTGAAATGGGTACTGTATTGTACGCAGCCAACGAAGGCTTCCTGGATGATGTCGAGGTCAATAAAGTGGTTCAGTTTGAAGCCCAGCTTCTGGACTGGATGCGCGCAGAGCAAAAAGACCTGCTCGACAAGATTGGCCCCGAAGGCAAGTACGATGACGACATCATTTCCGGCCTGAAAGCTGCTTTGGAGAAATTCAAGACCACTCAAAGCTGGTAACGACTGGGAGCCCGTCGCGGCGGGCTTTCTTGTCCACATGAGTGTCTAACTTGAAAAGGCAGTGACTTATGGCCGCAGGAAAAGAAATACGCAATCAGATCGGAAGCATCAAGAGCACGCAGAAGATCACCAGCGCCATGGAAATGGTCGCGGCGAGCAAAATGCGCAAAGCTCAGGAACGCATGAAGGCGACACGCCCTTATGCGGAAAAGATGCGGCAGGTAATCGGACACATAGCAAAGTCCAACAAGGATTACGTGCATCCCTTCATGCGTGAGCGGGAAGTTAATCGTGTGGGTTACATCGTGATTTCCTCGGATCGGGGACTGTGCGGTGGCCTGAACGGTAACGCCTTCAAATTGCTCGTGCGTGAAATGAAGCAATGGAAAGATAAAGGTGTAGAGACCGATCTCTGCGCTATCGGGCAAAAGGGGGCCTCATTCTTCCGCAGTTATGGCGGAAACGTGGTAGCAGCCCTGACCCACTTGGGGGACAACCCAAGCGCAGAGAAGCTCATCGGTAACGTCAAGGTCATGCTTGATGCGTTCGAAGACGGCAAGATTGATCGTCTCTATGTGATTTACAACGAGTTTGTAAACACCATGACCCAGCAGCCGAAGTCCAAGCAGCTTCTGCCTTTGCCGGAAAGCCAGGATGAAGAAGTCGGTCACCAGTGGAATTACATCTACGAGCCTGATTCACGGCCCATCCTGGATGGGTTGCTGCCACGTTATATCGAATCCCAGGTGTATCAGGGAGTGGTAGAGAATCTGGCCTGCGAACAGGCTGCGCGGATGATTGCCATGAAGAGCGCGACAGATAACGCGGGTAGCATCATTGACGAGCTTCAGTTGGCTTACAACAAGGCCCGTCAGGCAGCCATTACGCAAGAAATTTCGGAGATTGTGAGCGGCGCGGCTTCGGTCTGATCCTGCCCACAATCCTACTGGTTTTATTGACTATTAAGATAACGAGGAACCGAGCATGAGTAGCGGACACATCGTTCAGATCATAGGCGCGGTTATCGACGTGGAATTTCCACGTGACTCCGTTCCGGGCGTTTACGACGCACTGCTGCTTGAAGGTGGTGAGACAACTCTGGAAG
>JAWWAT010000110.1:0-9095 GCA_033721635.1 Marinobacter sp.
GCGCCGTCGTCCTGATTCCTGTTCATAGCCGGATCTCCAGATAACTGCTTCGTTTGGGGCTTGCCCTGCGCTCCCGAACTCATGTCGAGAGTGGGCGACGCTCCCAGAATAGTTGAAGCCCGATATCCGGTCTGTGCGTTGCCTAACTTAGCACTTCCTGATGTCTTGTGTGCGTTGCCGAACAGACGGCCAGGTGGTTAGTCACCGAATCTGGGGTTGTGCGTTCGCGTCGGCGGAATGCCGTAGTAGCCGTCGCGCCACGATCCGCGCCAGTTGCTAAACGGCGCATTTCGGAAAAGCAAGCAAGGAATTTCTCATGAACAGAATCAACACTGCGGCCATTACTTTCTGTCTTCTCGGTGCACTGCCCATGGCAGTATCAGCACAATCCTCAGAGTTTGGCCCCGATGAGGGCGACCGGGAATTCTCCATCTCCGGTACCGGCAGTAACGACCGGGACTTCAATAGCGGCAGCTTCGGCGTGACGGGCGATCTGGGCTGGTACTTGCGGGACAACATGGT
Organism: Marinobacter sp.; assembly: GCA_033721635.1. Lineage (GTDB taxonomy): Bacteria > Pseudomonadota > Gammaproteobacteria > Pseudomonadales > Oleiphilaceae > Marinobacter. The sequence goes on from JAWWAT010000110.1 coordinate 523, forward strand.
TGCCGGCGTACGGCAAAGTATCAGTTACGCCGATATCGAAGGCGAAGGTGTCTCGGATGACTTCTGGAACGGCTCCACCCGTGGTTACCTCAACCACCAGTTCCTCGACGACCGTGCACGGCCTTTCGTTGGTGCCAGTCTCGGCGGAATATACGGTGACGGGGTCAAGGACAGCGCGTTTGCCGGCCTGGAAACAGGTATAAAATATTACGTGCTGACAAAGACCTTTTTCCTCGCACGTGCCGAGTACCAGTTCCTGTTCAGCGACACAGATGATGCTACCGATGCGTTTCAGGACGACGGTATCTGGGCCTATACAGTGGGCCTGGGTTACAACTTCTGAACGATGTCAGGGTACTGATTTGAAGAGACGGGCCTCTGGCCCCTCGGCAAGCTGACTACCGTTGGCGCCACGCCCATAAAGGTGACGGATGCCGAGCAGATCCCCGGGCTGAAGCCCGGGGAAGTCTTCGGTGTAGCGAAAGCCCATCACCTGACCGGATGGACCTGGATGGTCCAGGCCGATGGCGTGGCCAATCTCATGAATCAGCGTGTAGCGGATGTCGTAGACCTCTTTGTCGCCACCAAACCCGACCTTCCATTTCTGCTCTGGGTTCAGGCACACCAGCGATTGACTGATGGCTCGCACTCCTTTGTTCTCCCCGGGAGCGTAAGCTACATTGGCAAATGCCCGCCTGCGGGGCTGGCCTTGCGCACCGAGAACAATATCCGCATCCCGGGCATCGGCAACCCGATGGAATGAAAGATCAGCGGCACGTTCCCAGACCCGGAACGCTGCGGCGGTTTCGCGCTCCAGAATCTCGAAGGAGAGGTCTTGCCCGGAGAGGGCTTTCATTGGTGCCAGTACACCGCAATTTCGTGCACCATCGAACTGCATTGTCTCGTCAGCGAAGGCGTAGCTTATCCTTGCCCCCGCACCCAATATCTGCTCGCCCCACTTCACCTTGTAGCCGTCCAGTTCCAGTAGCCGGTATGCTTTATCTTCGGCAAGCAACGGAAGCGACAGCGGCAGAAAGACGGCCACCATGAGTGCTTTTATGATATACCCGAACTGACGGGGGCGTTCCCGCAATACCAAGACTCGATTCATCAACACAGAGTACTGGGAACCAGTGGGGATATCGGTTGTAGTTTGGTAATGGATTGTTTACCGGAAAGAGGTTACTTCAGCCTGGAGAAGGCGAACAGCCCGGTCAGCGGATGCGGGCGTTCTTCAATCTGCGCTCGCAGCAACCCTGCGCCGAGCATGCTGTAGGTGATGCCGTTACCACCATAGGCCAGGGCAAAGAGCACGCGTGGCCCGTACTGCGGGTGGTGGCCGAACAGGGGCAGCCCGTCACTGGTTTCAGCGAAGGTGCCAGCCCAGGCAAAGGCTGGCTCCGCCTGTAGGTGAGGGAACAGGCGTGAGACCTTGCGGTGAAGGGTCGCTGCCTTACGGTCAACCATTCTGTCCCGCCGTGCTGGAATGTCGCGGTTGTCGTCTTCGCCACCCACCAGCAGTCGTCCATCGCCCGTGCTGCGCATATAGATATAGGGCCGCGATGACTCCCACACCATTGTATGTGCTAACCAGCGCAACTCGGCCGGATCGACTGGATCACTGATGTAGGCGTAACTGCTGAGATTTTTCGCCACCGGGGCACGTAACCAATGCTGGGATTCATACCCGCTGGCAACCACCGCATGCTTTGCTTTTATCGACATGCCGCTGTTGGTGACCAGTTCAACCAGATCGGCGGTCGCAGTGATCGATGTCACCTCGGTGCGATCAAATACCTGGGCACCCCGTTGTTGTATCCGCTCCAGTAGTCTTGAGGCTAGCCGATAGGGGTCCACACGGGCGGCAACCGAGCTGAGGATGGCGGCGGGGGCCGTTAATCCGTATTCGTCCTTGAGCGCGGGACGATTCAGCCAGCGCACCGGAAAGTCATATTGCTTCCGCCATGCGTATTCATCAGCCAGACTTGAAAGGTCCGCACAATTGCTGGCGTAGTAAAGGCTGTCGCTGCTGGCGAAATCCACATCTCCGACCTCGTGGGCCAGTTCCCCGATTTCACTGATTGCGCGCAGACTGGATCGGTAGGCCAGGAGCGCTGAGCCCTGGTCATACCGTTTCGCAAGGTCTGTAGCGTGGGTGTCGATTTCATACTGCAGCAAGGCGGTGCTGGCCGACGTGCTACCCCAGCAGACGTCGCGCTGGTCAACAACGACAACATCATGACCGTGGCCAGCCAGTTCATCTGCGATCAACGCGCCGGTTATGCCCGCGCCCATGACTACCACATCACACTTCAGGTCGGTATCAAGCTGTGGGAACGCAAACATCAGGCCATTCTTGACTGCCCAGAAGGGGTATCCGCTTTTCAGGTCCATCTGTTACTCCTCAGGAATTAGGTATGGCCTATGTAACCGGTAGAGTCACCCGGCGACAGAAACTGCGTCGGTGCGCTATCACACGGAGGGTAGAACGGAGCCCAAAGACCGGCGCAGCTCCAACTGCATGCATGGGTTCGTTACCGAACAGACAGTCCGGCCTTGCGCCGTGACAATAAGCGGCGGCCAGTGGTTCGAGTAGATTCTCGATTGTCCGAATTCCCCAGCTTCGGAGAAGAATAATGACCAAGAAAAAGAAATCTGCTCACTCGTCGCAAGCAAAAGCCCGGGTCGACGGCAGTGTGCTCAGAACTAATGACATTGTGGCCAAGCAAGCCGGCGCAAGCGACGACTTCGTCGCCGGCATGTCCCGTAACAAGATCAAGGAACTTGAGCACGGTTACGAGAATGCTGTGGCGCCACCAGCCGGGGAGACCGTTAAGCCGGAGTCCAGTAAGTTGACTGCGAGCACAACAACCGAGGAAGACGGGACGGGAAAGACGGGCGGTTCGGCTCAGCTCGGAACCAACGCGACTATTGCTCCACTCGATCGGTTTAAAGTCGACCCCAGCGATCAACCACTGACGACTAACCAGGGCGTTCCCATTGGCGATAACCAGAACACGCTGAAAGCAGGGCTGCGCGGCCCATCCCTGCTTGAGGATTTCATCCTGAGGGAAAAAATCACGCACTTTGATCACGAGCGCACTCCCGAGCGAATCGTCCATGCCCGCGGTTCAGCAGCACACGGATATTTCGAAGCCTACGACGCGCTGACGAAGCTCACGCGAGCGGCTCCGTTTGCCGAGCAGGGCAAGAGGACGCCTGTTTTTGCGCGATTTTCCACAGTGGCTGGCGAACGCGGTTCGAAGGACACCGCGCGGGACATTCGTGGCTTCGCAGTAAAGTTCTACACCGACGAAGGCAACTGGGACCTGGTGGGTAACAATATTCCGGTGTTTTTCATTCAGGATGCGATGAAGTTCCCTGACCTTGTTCATGCTGTAAAACCGGAACCACACAATGGTATGCCCCAGGCGGCGTCGGCCCATGATACCTTTTGGGACTTTGTCTCGCTCATGCCGGAATCCACTCACGTGCTTATGTGGGTGATGTCGGATCGTGGGATACCTCGCAGCTACCGGATGATGCAGGGCTTTGGCGTTCATACATTTCGCCTGGTCAACGAACAGGGAGAATCCGTATTCTGCAAATTCCACTGGAAGCCGTTGCAGGGCACCCACTCACTGGTCTGGGACGAAGCCGTGAAAATATCCGGCGCGGACCCCGATTTCCACCGGCGGGACTTGTGGGAAGCCATTGAGTCTGGCGAATTCCCTGAATGGGAGCTGGGGCTCCAGATATTTACCGAAGAAGAGGCCGAAGGTTTCAGCTTCGATGTCCTTGATTCAACCAAGCTAGTGCCTGAGGAGCTTGTGCCGGTCACACCGGTCGGGCGTATGGTGCTCAATCGCAATCCCGATAACTTTTTTGCGGAAACGGAGCAGGTGGCATTCTGCACGGCTCACATCATACCGGGCATTGATTTCTCGAATGATCCATTGCTGGCAGGCCGTATCCACTCTTATTCCGATACCCAGATCACGCGGCTCGGTGGCCCTAATTTCCACGAGATCCCCATCAATGCGCCGGTTGCTCCTGTACAGAACAATCAGCGTGACGGGATGCACCGGCAGGCAATCAATCGCGGGCGCGTTGCCTACGAGCCGAATTCACTGGCTGGTGGCTGCCCTTTCCAGACCGGACGAGCAGGATTCGTGTCCTTCCCCGATGCTAATGCTGAAGATAAAGTCCGCGGCAAGCCGGAGAAATTCGCGGAGCACTATGCGCAGGCTACCTTATTCTTCGGCAGTCAGTCCGAGGTCGAGCAAGGCCATATTGTCGATGGCTTCCGTTTTGAGCTGAGCAAGGTCGGTGTCCCTGCCATACGTGAGCGGATGTTGTCCTCCCTGGCGAACGTTTCGCTGGACCTGGCTGACAGGGTTGCGGCTGGTTTGGGCATGGAGGTACCCGAGGCCATGCCCAAGGCAATGGACAACCCGCAGCCCCCTGAAGTCACCAAATCTCCGGCCCTTTCGCTGCTGGCTCTGCCGGGCGAATGCGGTGTTCGCACGCGCCAGATTGCTGTGTTGGTCGAGGAGGGGGTCGAGCATGCGTCGCTTGCTACACTCCATGCCGCGCTGACGGACGCGGGAGCCGTGGTCCATTTTGTAGGCCCAAGGGTAGGCCTGTTCGCTGGCGAGTCTGGCGAACCGATAGAAGCCGACAAATCGATGGAGAATGCTCCGGGATTTCTGTTCGATGCATTGGTATTACCCGGTGGCAGCAAGGCGGTCCAGGCGCTGGCGAATAATGGGGAGACGATGGAGTTTGTAAAAGATCAGTTCAGGCATGGCAAAACGATCCTTGCTTTCGGTGCTGGACGGAAACTGCTTGAAATGGCGGGTATCGACTCAGCCATGGATGAAGACCCGGGTATCCTTGTGTCGGAAACTGCCGATGCAGCCGCGATTGCGTCCACCTTCATCGATGCAGTTGCGGCTCACCGCCACCCAACCGCACACCGGGTCCCTCCAACCTTATGAGAAAACAGCACAGCGACAGGGGGGAGCAACAAAATGATCCTTAGTGGATCGGACCGGTTACGCTTTTTTCTCAGCCGGATCAAAGAGCGCTTGTGGGTCAAGCCACTTTTGCTCTGCGTGCTTTCTGTTGGTGGTACGTTCATTGCCGGGCTTGCCGATGACGCTGGCCTTTCGGGGAAATTGCCTGACGTCACTCTGGAATCTATCGAGACCCTGCTGTCGATCATGGCTTCCAGCATGTTGGTTATTGCAACGTTTGCCGTGGGCTCGATGGTGGCCGCGTATGCGTCTGCCGGTCACGGCGCGACACCCCGTTCCCTACCGCTGGTCATCGCCGATGATGTTACCCAGAACGCATTGTCTGCTTTTACCGGCGCTTTCATCTTCAGTATTGTTTCCCTGATTGCCGTTCAGAATCACCTTTTCGGCTCTGCTGGCCGTTTTGCGATTTTTCTGCTTACTCTACTCGTATTCGCCGTTGTCGTAGTCACTTTCGTACGCTGGGTGGACCGAATTGCCCGGCTGGGCCGGGTGGTGAACACAATTGAAAAGGCAGAAAAGGCGGCCGGTGACGCACTTGATCGTCGCCGCCAGGCGCCCACGCTGGGTGGATTGGCAGTGGCGATGCATCAGGCCGGAGCAACGGGAGTTCCCGTAGTGTCTTCATCGGTTGGATATGTTCAGCACATTGATATGGAGACGTTACAGTCCTGCGCTGAAGACCTCAATTGTCACGTGAATGTGTCAGCTCTGCCTGGCAAATTTGTGAGCACACGCTGCCCGCTGCTGCACATTAAGGGGGAGGGGGGTGTTGAAGGGCGCGATGCGTTCAAGCCGGCTGCTTTTGCCAGCGCGTTTACGATCAGTTCAAACCGTACCTTTGAGGATGATCCCCGCTTTGGACTTCTCGCGCTGTCGGAGATCGCCGATAAGGCACTGTCCCCTGGTATCAATGACCCGGGAACTGCAATCAATGTTATCGGTACTCTGGTACGACTGTTCACTCTCTGGCATTCCCCACGGGAGGGGGATAGCTGGCGGGAGATCCTCTATGACCGTGTATCGGTGCCGGAACTGGTGATCGACGACCTGTTCGACGACGCCTTTACGGCTATCGCCCGTGACGGCGCTGGTATGGTCGAAGTTTCCATTCGACTGCAAAAAGCACTTTGCGCGTTGGCCGAAACAGGAGGGCAGGCGATGGCTGCTGCCGCTGTAAAACACTCCCGTAGGGCCTTGGCACGCTCTGAGCGCTCTATGTCACTCCAGGACGATATCGAAGCTGTACGCCGGGCTGCTGAGTTCTCAGCTTCGTGAACTCAAAATAACAGTTCGTCCGTTTTCTCGAGCGTATCGTAGAAAAACATCCGGTTCGCACCCGACTTTTTAGCGTTGTACATCGCCTGATCTGCTGCCTGTACCAAAGCTTCAGGAGACGCTGCATCCTGCGGGTAGAACGCAATCCCGATGCTCACAGAGATCCGGACAGGCTGGCGTGCGGTCTGGAACGGCCTGGCGAGCGCATCAATCACAGACTGGGCCACGAACTCAACATCTTTGCGCCGTCTTGCCGCGGCGAGTATCACGGTAAATTCATCGCCGCCCAGACGGGCAACCGTATCGTCCTCCCGCACGCAGTCGGAAAGGCGCTCTGCTACATCACATAGCACGCGATCACCGGCTTCATGTCCGAGGGAGTCGTTGACTTCCTTGAAACCGTCAAGATCCATGAACAGCAAGGCAAGAGGCAGGCTGCTGCGTTTTGCGTGTTTGACCTCCTGTTCCAGGCGATCCAGAAACAACCGTCTATTCGGCAGGCCGGTCAGAGGGTCATGATGGGCGTTGTGCCATATTTTTTCTTCGGCGAGCACCCGGTCGGTAACATCCCGGAAAATGCACACCGTCGCTTCGGTTTTTTCATGCTCATCCAGCACGGGCGCAAGCAGGTACTCGAATCGTTCACCCTCGCCAGAAGCAAACGTGTGAACGAACTTGCCTCTGTAGGAGGACTGGTCAGAAATCACCTTTTCCTGGTTGCGCTGGAAGTCCGAAGCGAACGAGAACCCGAGATCGAAGTTGGATTTTCCGATGATAGCTTCAGGCTGGAGGTCAAACAGGTTGGCAGTGGCCTTATTGGCATAAATAAACCGTCCTTTTAGATCCAACACATAAATCGGATCCGGTGAGGCGACCAGAATGGCGCCGAACAGCCGGGTCTCCATCTCTTTTACCGTGGCATAGTGTTCCAGTGACTCCGCAACGGCCTGGTCTATGGCCTCATGAAAGCGGGTAAGGTCCTCAAGCTGTTTTCCGGTCACCGTTGGGTGGGCTTCTGTCCAGAGGGAAACAACGCTTGCCCGCAATGCCCGGAACTCGGAAACCGTTTCCATGACGCTGAAGCCGCTGGTGTGGCGGTCGCCACCATGCACTTCGGCCCAGGATTCACCACTACTCTCTGGCCCATGACCTTTCGATTTGGCCACCTGTTCGGACTGGCTCTGTTGTGAGCCGAGATCGTCAGCTATCACCAACAGCATTTCCCTGGCGTGGTCGCGCAAGGCGGATTGATTCATGTGGCCAGCATGAAAAATGGTTTTGGCAAACTCTTCCCAATTCTTGAGAATCGGCTCTATATTGGCTCGAATAAAATCTGCGAGTCGCACATCTTTCTGCATTTCTTCAGTTCCTCGGGATGCGGCCGCCCATGAAAACGACAGGAGCATCTGCCCCTGTCGATTATTCATTCCACCCTGATATTAAAGGGCGGAGCTGGCTTTCAGTTATCCTGTTTCTCGAAACTCGGCGCTGACTCAAGCTCATCACGAGTGGTGTCCACCCGCATGGCTTCGTCATCAGGCGTGTTTGCCATTTGTACATCGTCCCAGGCAATGGCTACGTGTTTCTCGCCCATGCCCAGGAACCCGCCAACACTGACGACAACAGCCACCACTTGACCATTCTGGTCAATAATCAGGTCACCGATCTCGCCCACACTCTCATCGCCACTGGTTTTGAGCTCAGTACCGATCAGGTCGCTGGCCTGCATGCCGTTAGCCGGAGCAGAGCTCAGATAGCCCTGGTTTTTCATACCTGACTGATCGGCCATCTTCTGGTCGCTTTGCGCATCCTTGTTATAGCTGGATTTAGTGGCGTCCTGGTCTTGCTGAGTACTCTGCGTTGCCGGGTCTGCATCCTGGCCCATGCTCTGCTCGCCCAGGTCCTTGTCCTCGCTACCGGTTTCTGCGGCGAACACAGCTCCTGAACCCAGGGTCATGGCGGGGGCGACCAATGCATAAAATGCGAGTGAATGTAGCTTTTTCATAGAATTCTCCTGCGAATCCGGTGTGATAGTCGGACAAAACGTCCTGTTTAACCGCTGCATCACAGCTTTCCTTCCCCAGCGTAATTTTCAGGAAGAAGACTGAACCGCCACGAGAGGCGGATTTCAGGATGAGTTTCCAAGTTACCTCTTCGGAGTCTGTCAGTCGGTTCGCTGACGCACCAAAGTCCTGAGAAACTCACATCGCTTGCACGAGGGTGGGAGTCAGGGGAAAATCACCACCGAAACCAAAC
>JAWWAT010000111.1:0-9090 GCA_033721635.1 Marinobacter sp.
CAAGGCCCGCCGGTAGGCCTCAAACTCGCCCATGCGCTCAAGGTAGTATTGCAGGCCCAGGGTCAGGTTACGGGCAATTTCCTGCTCATAGCCGAGCAGCAGGCGCAGCTCGCTGTTGCGTACTGTGGGATCGTCGCCATCGCGGTCTGCGCGGGAATCGTATTAGCCCAGCTCGACGTTGCCGATGCCGGCCCGCGCAGGCTGGCGCCGAGCACCGACAGCGGAGGAAACCTGGCCCGACCGCTGGCCGGATCAGCCCCGGCCGGGCTCTTCCAGAAGCCGTCGTAGCCGTAGAGCGCGACCTCGTAGGCGCCAAGGTTACGGTACAGCCGGGCGGCCCACTCGTCGTCTTCGAACGCGTCCGCCGGGCGGCCCGCCAGTACAACCGCATTGCGCCCGGTCAGCCGCCCTTGCCCTGTGTTGAAGAAAGAGAGACGGCGACCGTCGATGAAGCGATCCGCGTCAAACCGGGGGGTGTAGACAAGGTCAAGATTGGCCCAGCTGGAAAAAGCCGAAACCTTCACCGCGTCTGAGGGCGCCTTGAGGTACTCCACATCCCGGCCGATAAAAAACGAGACCCAGTCCTTGGGAAACAGATCGTTGATGAACACCAGGTCGCCGGTTCCCCAGGTGAGTATCTGGCGCCCCAGCTTGACATCGGTATCCGCGCTCGGCGAAAACACCAGGCTGGCCTCGCGCAGGTCGAACGCGCCCTCACCCGATTCCAGGTCCACCGACCGATCATCGTCCAGGTCGTCATAGAGAAAATCGCCGGTAAGGCGCAGCGTTACTCCCTTGAAATACTTCTCCGCCTCGAGCTGCAACCGGGTTTCGGCGATGGAGAGATCGCGCTGGTGAGAATCATCGCCCAGCCGGGTTCCGCCGCGGGCCTCCCAGAAGCCGCGCAGACGAAATGGCAGCGCCGCCGCAGCCGATCGGTCGGTGGTCTGTTCTGCTCCGGTCTCACCCCCGAGGCCCGCTGGCAGGGCCGGTTCTGCGGTATCACTGGCTGGCGCACCCAGCCCCTCCGGCAGCTCGGGCGCGGCCGCCCATAGCGCCCCGGGCGCTGCACCGAGAACGATACCCGCCAGCAACATGCCCCAGAGCAGGCTTCTGGTGTTCATCCACGCCCTCCTGCCCTCAGTGCACCGGTGGTCACTGCAAGTACTCCCTCGGTGCCCGGCGCAGATACCGCTCCGAAAACACGTCTTCCGGCAGGCTCAGGTCATAGTCAATGCCGCTGTAGGTCAGCTCCGTAGTGCCACCGTTACGCAGATTCTCCATCCTCGCCTTGACGACCGTGGGGTAACCCTGAATGTTCTCCACCGCCAGCGCGGTGTAACGCCGGTAGAGGTTGTCACTGTCGTCGATATACTCGGTGCGAACCGGCAGGAACGACTGCTTGTGGATATAGACATCGTAGTAGGCGAACTCAACCTCCCCGGGCCTCTTGGGTTTGTTGCGCACTACGTAGTAGTTATCCGTGGTTTCAATCAGCTCATGGCTGTCGGCATCAATACTGCGCCCGGAGATGTCCTCGTAGAAGAAATCCGAGCCGACGAAGCTGGTGCGTTTGTCGGAAGCGGCAATTCGCTTAACCAGAACCAGCGCCGGCAGGTACAGCCAGCGGTCGTCGTCCCGGTCCTGGTGTTTCCAAACCAGCAACGTCATCTGGCTCACATCCGCCGGTCGTCGGAAATAGACATAGTACTTCTGCTCGCCGAGATAGGCGCCCCCCTCAACGGCATCTGTCTCCGGACCGTCTCTCCGCAAAATGGTGAGTTCGCGACTACGGGTACGCCCCTGGCTATCCGTGATGGTCATAGCGACCCTGGCGCGGCCATCACGCCCCTGAAAGTAGGAGACCATATTGGCACGGTTGACAATGCGCTCCACCTCGGGCGCAGCGCCGGCATCCTGGGCCAGGGCAATGGGCGTGATGCCCAACGCCATTGCAATCAGGGCCAGCTTTTGGAACAGGGTAACAAGCCAGTATCTACTCATTGCACGCCTTCCTCTTGCTTTTGCGAATTCGGGACGGCCCTGCGGGCACCGGGAAACAGCCACCGTTGCAGCAGGGTTATCAGCGCCGGCAGGATCAGCAGTGTGCTCAGGCCGGCGGTCAACAGAATGGCCGCGATAAACACCCCCACCGTCTGGTAGGGCACGAGCGGCGCCGCCAGCAGCGGCAGGAAACCAACGCCAAGCACGATGGCGTTGCGGGTTATTGCTCGTGCAGGCTCACCGAACATCGGTGCCACCGAGCGACGCCAGGAGCCGGTCTCGGCCTGAGTGGCGCGGGTACGGGCCAGGAAGTGGATGGCGTAGTCCACGGCGAGCCCCAGACTCAGGGCGCTCAGCACGGCGACCGGCATATCGTAATTCTTGCCGACAATGCCGATCAGACCGTAGATGGCCCCGATGGTCACGGTCAGGGGGATCATGCACAGCAGGCCCCAGAGCAGAGAGCGGAACAATAGGGCCATCAACAGGAGCACAACAACGAAACTGCCGAACAGGGCCATGGCCATGGCGCTGACCATTTTTTCCTGCCAGACGACATTGATATAGTTCAGACCGAACCAGCGTGCCTGGAGCGATGCAGGCTTTGCTGAGAAGGTTTTCGATGTCGTTGGCCTGTACCTGAATCCGCCGGATAACGCGCTGGTGCTGTCGGTTGACGAAAAAACGCAGATCCAGGCACTGGATCGCACTCAACCAAAGCTGCAACTGAAACCCGGCCAGATCGAGCGCCGTACCCACGATTACAAGAGGCACGGGACGACCAGCTTATACGCGGCCCTGAATATCCTGAACGGCGAAGTGATTGGGCGCATTACACAACGCCACCGCGCCAAAGAGTTTCTCGATTTTCTGCGACAAATTGATCGAGAAACACCGAAAGAGCAGGACCTTCATCTGATTCTGGACAACAGCTCGACTCACAAAACACCAGAAGTGAAGGCCTGGCTGGAAAAGCATCCCCGGTTCAAGCTTCACTTCACACCAACCAGCGCCTCTTGGCTGAATGCCGTGGAGGGCTGGTTTGGTCAACTGGAACGCCGCGCTTTGTACCGTGGCATTTTTACCAGTGTCGGCGAACTTAAGAAGGCGATTCGTCGCTTTATCCAAACTCATAATGAGAAACTGGCAAAGCCGTTCCGCTGGCACAAGAGTGCAGAATCGATTATGACTTCAGTGACGCGAGCAAAGCTGAGTGTTATTGATAATAAATAAACGGATTACCCAGACGGGACACTAGCTGAATCGGTTGCCGCCCGGATTGTTTTAGTGTGAGAATCAGCACGGTGATCACCAACGCTTTACTTTTTTTGCGTTGGCCCGAACATTGTCGTCTGTAAACCGACACCACGCCAGTTTCCGCTGGGTCCACCACCCGGCCTGCAACCCGCCTCCGTGGGTTTTGATCAGTTCCATTAACTCGTCAAGAGACCAATGGGTTCCATCGTAGACGACATGCAGCTGGTTGTTCGGTTTGCGCTCGGCAAAATCAACACAGGGATGATGGTTGAGTTCATGGATGAAATCGCCCCACTGACTCTCGCCAAATCACTCACCATTTTGGCACGTAGATGCCGGTGAGGTGAGGAGGAGTCCATCCCATTGATTCAGGTTACTGATGAAAATGAATAATCACGGTAATCCTGATGCCTATGCGCCGTATCCTCTTGGCCGTGTAGCGACAAACGTCAGGCACTCACCCAACCGATCTCATTGTACCCGGCGTCGAAAGACCCAAAGGGAGAAAATAAACAGCGTGACACCGATTACCAGCAAGGCGAGAGCCTCATCCCAGAGAACCGCCAGGCCGGCGCCTTTGAGGAAAATACCGACGATGATATCCATGTAATAACGCAGTGGACTCAGCAGGGAGAGGCTTTGCAGGAAAGGCGGCATGGCTTCTACCGGCGTCAAACTGCCCGACAGGAACATCAGCGGGAAAAGTCCGAAAAAGGAGAGCAGCAACGCCTGCTGAAGGGTCCGGCTGTAGGCGGCAATCAGTACGCCCAGCGCAATCGCACTGAGCAAAAAGATGGCGGTCAGCACCAGAAATAAAAGCAGACTGCCCTGAAGGGGCACATCAAAGACTCTGACAATCACCAAACTCGGAAAGATGGACAGTACGCCCATGATCAGCGTGGGTGTGACCTTGGCCAGGAACAGTTCCAGGGTGGAAATGGGCGTCACCAGCAGCTGCTCGATAGTGCCTCGCTCCTTTTCCCGGACAATAGAGGCGGCCGGGTGAATAACGCCCACCATCATACCGGCCAGAGCAATCATCGATAACACGATAAAACCCGATGTTGTCAGATCGGGGTTATACCAGATACGGATCAGGGGTACCGCGACCCCCTTCTTCCCGGCAGCAGGGAGCGCTTCGCGCTCCTGGCGCTGGACGATCTGCAGAGCATCATTGACGGCATTGGCGGCAATGTTGGAATTGGTGCCGTCCTGGAGCAACTGGAGCTGAGCACTCTTGCCAGCGAGAAGAGCACCTTCGAACCCGGCGGGAACGACCAACACCATGGTGGCATCGCCTTTCTCCAGGAGGTCAGTGGCGGTTGCCACACGGGTTTCCTGAAATTTCAGGTCGAAGGTTTCGCTCACCGCAAATTTCTGGATCAACGAGCGACTCAAGGCGCTGCGATCCTCGTCCACCACCGCCAGGGGCAGGTGGCTTACATCAAAACTGAGCGCAACGGCACAAATGACGACTTCAATGGTGTAAAGCCAAAGTATCAGGGTCAGTATCAACCGGTCACGAAAGAACTGCACGAGCTCCTTGCGCAACAAACCAAATAAGGCAATTCCCATCAGGCCACCTTCTGCTTCATTCGCCAGGCCGCGAAGACAAATACCAGGACCGTATAGACGATCAACATCATCAGATTTGGCAGAACGGCTTCAAGGCCGGCTGATTTCAGTACGATGCCCCGGGAGATTTCCATAAAATAACCGGCAGGGAAAAGCCAGCTATACAGTTGCAGGGCAAGAGGCATGGTGAACAGAGGGAACAGAAAACCGGAAAACAAAAACGACGGCATCAAGGTGACAATCAGCGTTATCAACATGGCCGCCAACTGGGTACGGACCAGGGATGAGACCAACAGGCCGATACCCACCGTGGTCAGCACATAAACGAAAGCGGACGTCAGCAGCAGTATCGGGCTGCCGGCAATGGGGACCTGAAACCAGGCAAACCCCACCACCATGACCATAAGAATCTCCAGGAAAGCCACCAGACCGTAGGGCACCAGCTTGCCGACAACAAACTCGGTTGAGGTGACCGGCGATGCATAGATCTGCTCAATCGTACCGGTCTCTTTCTCACGCACGATCGCTAGGGCGGTCAGCAGGGGTGGGAACGCCATCAGGATCACGGCAAATAACCCGGGGATGACGAAATTGACGCTGCGCAGGGAGGGATTGAACCAGACCCTGGCCTGGACCCGGACGGCGCTCTGACGCGGGGCGGGGAAATTTGCGATTACCGCCTCGGCATAGGCCGATGCCAATCGACCCAGAACAGGATAGCCGCCGTCCACGATCACCTGGACAGGCGCCTCGTCGCCTCTGAGCAGTTGCCGGGCCAAGCCGGCTGGAATCACCACGCCCATGCTGATGGTCGAGCTTTGCAGTGCCGACTCCAGATCGCGGAGATCGGTCGTTTTCTGCTCTAATTGAAAATACCGCGAGCTGTCGAAACGGGCTGACAGGTCGCGGCTTGCCGGCGTGTTGTCCAGATCGTAAATGCCCACGGCAACCTGTTCCACATCCAGATTGACCGCATAGCCGAACAGAAAAAGCATGATCAGCGGCATGATCACGGCCAACGCAATGGTAACCGGGTCGCGAATCAGCTCGCGACTTTCCTTGACGATGAGGGCTCCAAGCCGATGAGCCTTCATGGTCCCAACGCCCGGGAATTGGCCGTTCCCGCCTGTTCTATGGCCGCCGTGAAGAGCATCTCCACCGTGGCGTCGGCTTCGAGGCCGAGCGAATGATTCAGCGATGATCGGCTACCGTGTGCAAGCAGCCGCCCGTCCAGCATTAACGCCAAACGATCACAATAGGCCGCTTCCTCCAGGTAGTGGGTAGTGACCAGCACGGTCATACCGCTGGCGGCCAGCTCACGGATAACCCGCCAGAAACGGTACCGGGCGACGGGATCGACACCCGAGGTGGGCTCATCAAGGAACAAGACCCGGGGCCGGTGAAGCAGGCTGCAGGCCAGCGCCAGACGCTGGCGCAAGGCACTTGAAAGATCACCGGTGAGCTTGTCGGGAATATCTGTCAGCCCCGTTACTTCCCTGGCCCAGTCGATCGCAGCCCGCGCCGCGCCTCCGGCCAGGCCGTAGGCATTGGCAAAGAAGCGGAGATTCTCCCAGGGGGTCAGTTCCAGATAGAGTGAAAACCGTTGTGACATATAACCAATTTGCCGGCGCAATGCGGTGCTACCCCCGCCGGAGCTCACCCCGGCCACCCGGGCGTTGCCCTCATCGATGGCCACCAGCCCGCACAAGGCCCTGATCAGGGTTGTCTTGCCCGCCCCGTTGGGCCCCAGCAACGCAAGCAGTTCGCCAGATGGCGCCTCGAAACTCACCCGGTCAACGGCCTTGAAATGTCCGAAGCGGACGCTCAGGCCGGTGGCCACCAGCCCTTCCTCTTTTCCCCTGTCTTGCCGGGCCAATTCCGGAAACTGCTGCTCGCCGGCCCTCCTGTCCGTCCGCAGCACAAACAGATCCTCGAGCCGGGGCTCGGCCGCCGCCAGGTGGGTTCCCTCGGGCAATAACTCGGCGAGCTGGTTTTCAGCGATGTCCGCGTTCATCACCAGTCGCAGGTGATCCGGCAACCACTGCACTGAATGGACGCTGTCAATTTGAGCCAGGATGCCGGACAACTCCCGCAAGCCTCGTCCGGTATCTCCAGCATTTACAGTGAACACCCTTCCGGCGGCGGGCCTCAGCAGCTCTTCCAGCGACCCATCCGCAAGAACGCGGCCCTGTTCCAGCAGCAGTATCCTGTCGCAGCGCTCCGCCTCGTCCATGTAGGAGGTAGCCACAACCATGGTCAGGCCCTGCGACCGGAAGCGGTCGAGCATGGTCCAGAGATGGCGCCGGGACAGGGGGTCGACGCCGAGCCCCGGTTCGTCAAGGATCAGCAGCTCCGGTTCATGGACCAGATTGGTACATAGCGACAACTTTTTCCGCATGCCACCGGACAGTTTGGCGGCGGGCCTGTCAGTAAAGCGGCCAAGCCCCGACATGGATAGCAACCTTTCTGAACGCTCCCGATAGAGTTCGTCGGGCACATCCCGGATGCGAGCGGCAAAGCTCAGGTTTTCCTTGACGCTGAGTCGATCGTAAAGCGTAAATCCCTGGGACATATAGCCAATCTGGGCAGCAACCTGCTTGGCCTCACGACGGGTATCGAAGCCCAGGACCCGGCATTCCCCCACAGTGGGGTCCAGGATGCCAGCCAACATCTGTAACAGCGTCGTCTTGCCAGCGCCATCAGCACCGACAATGCCCACTCGTTGGCCGCGATCAACGGAAACATCCAGTGGCTCGATGACAACATTGTCTCCGAATTGGCGGCCAAGGCCTTTGGCGACGATGGGTTCCGGGGAAGACATGACGGCTCAGCGCGCCGGAACCGAGAGGGTCGCTGGCCACTCGGCGTCCGGATCCCAGCGAATCCAGGCATCTGCCGGCATACCCGGTTTCAGAGCATCGGCCGGATTATCCAGCACCAGGGTAACGCCATAGACCATCCGAACTCTCTCGTCGGGCATGTGGACATCGCGGGGGGTGAACTGGGCGAAATCGTCAATCCTGCCGACTTTGGCGGAAAAGTCCCCGGGCAAACCGTCCACGCGGATTCTGGCGGGATCCCCCAAGCTGATCCGGTTGAGGATATCACCGGGGACATAGACCTTGAGTTCGAGCTGCTGCAGATTCACCATCGTGGCCAGCGGCTGGCCGGTATCGACAACCTCTCCCGTCTCCACCGCCCGGATCAGGATGGTTCCGGAGAGCGGCGCGGCAACCTCCGCTTTGTCCAGTTGCGATTCAGCCAGTGCCACCTGCGCCGCCCTTGCAGCCACCTGTTCTTCGGCGGCATCCTTCTGCCGCTGGAGAGACTCAAGTCGGCCCCGGGCCTCACTGACGGCATTTTCCGCCTGATCCAGATCACTCGAGCTGGCCAGATTGCGGGACCGCAAGTCCCGGATCCGCTGCCGTTGTTTCTCGGCATTCTTGAGATGATGACGCCAGGTGGTGATTTGGCTGTCGAAGCCGTCACGGACTTCCCGCGCCGAGGCCAGCTCGGCCTGTGCCGAGCGCAGGCGGTCTCTGGCATCGGCGGGGTCGATCACGGCTACCGTGTCGCCAGCCGAAACCTTGCTGCCTTCCGCGAGATGGTGCTCGATGACCCGACCGGCCACTTCGGCCGCGATCCGCACTTCCCGCCCCTCGATATGGCCATTGCCATAGACGATTCCCTGCGGCAAGGGCTCTTCCCCAAACAGAACAAAAACCCCATAAGAACCGCCGGCGAGCACCAACACCGCTATCAGAGACCAGAGCCAGGATTGGGATTTCACCAAACACTCCTTATGACATTACTGTTCAGGTTGGAGCCGGGATCAGGGCCACTGCCTCTCACTCCAGCCAATGAGATCGCCCACTCTAGCACTCGGCAGCCGCCGCGACCAAGGTCGTTGCCGGATCTTAAGCGGCTCATTCAGGTCGCCCTCGAAGATGGCCGTCAGGGCATCGTCAAAGACGCAAAATGGATTGGTAGCCTGCCACATCCACCTCAAACCGGGTGTTCTGACGCAAGTGATCCCTCAGCGCCTCCAGCGCCTCCGGATCACCTTGGATCAGGTTGATCGGCGTTTCGGGGGCCAGGTCACTCTGAGCAAGCCACTGTTCAATCTCTGCGAAATCCCCGTGCCCGGAAAGCCCACTCAACACCTCCAGCCGGGCCTTGACCGGAATCCAGTCGCCGTGGATCTTGATCCTTTCCGCTCCATCAACCATTTTGGCGCCTCGTGTCCCCCCTGCC
>JAWWAT010000112.1:0-9080 GCA_033721635.1 Marinobacter sp.
CGGGAGTGGTGACTGATGTCCCTGATGGTACTGGTTACCCAGGTTGTATTGCCGGTTCTTCTCCTGGTTTGGCTGGCATTGTTTCCAGCTCGAGGAATGCTCGCACTTGGTGTGCAGATACTGTCGGTTGCAGCAGTACTCCTGGGTCTCGCTCTGGCCGCCCTCTGGGCCATGCCACCTTACTGGGTGCCCTATATCTACTTCGGGTTTTTCGCGCTCATCGTGGTGTTCCATCTCTGGCAGGGGCGGTTCCGGGGTAACGGCTTGTGGCGAGTCTCTGCCGGGCAGGCGCTGCTTTTTATCCCCGGGGTCGGGCTTGGCTGCCTTGGCGGGTATATGGCGTATATGGCCTATGCGGGGAAGGCCATGCCGGCGGTGGAAACCGTCGACATCGCACCGCCATTCGGCCCTGGCACTTATCTGGTGGCCCATGGCGGCTCCAGCGCCATGGTGAACGTGCACCTTAAAACACTGGATAAAGCGGTCGAGCGTTTCAGGCCCTGGCAGGGGCAAAGCCGCGCCCTCGATATTTTCCGAATTTCCCCTCTGGGAATTCACAAGACTGGCTGGCTGCCTTCCGATCCGGCTCGCTATACAACGTTTGGCACCCCGGTGTTGGCGCCTTGCGATGGTGAGATCGAGAAAGTTGTCGATGGTCTGGAGGATATGCAGGTCCCGGTGATGGACCGGGAACACATGGCAGGTAACTATGTTGCAATCAACTGTGGGCAGTTTTATGTGCTTCTGGCCCACCTGAGGAAAAACAGCACCGCGGTATCGACAGGTGACCAGGTTGCCGTAGGCGATGTTCTGGGGGAAATGGGAAATTCCGGTAACAGCTCAGAGCCTCATCTTCACGTTCACGCCCAAAGGGGCCTGCCGGAGCAGGCGGCATTTGCAGGGGAGCCGCTAGCGCTGACTATTGGTGGTGAGTTTCCCGTAAGGAACGACAGGATCCGCGTGGCAGAGCCTGCCGCGCTCTAGTGTCGCTTTATCGAACGACAAATACCGAAATGTCACTGTGTTTGACGATATTGGCACCGTTCGAGTGGAGGATGTGTAGCTTGTCGCCAATCCCCGGCGGATGTGAAGCCATTACCACCAGATCTGCCCCGGTCGTTTTGATCGCCTCAAGCAATTTATCTTCAAGCTCCACGGCGGTATCCGCAGATTCCATTACCATGCTGTCGGTGCTGATCCCGTGGGATTTGCCCTGCTCCTCCGCGAACACACTCAGTTTCTCTGCGAGCTCTTTAGGGTTGTGCGCAGCTGCTCCCGGCGTGCTGTTGGTGACCGTGACGTAGCACAGGGTGGCGTTGTAATGCTTGGCAATATCAATGGAGGTATTGAGCGCCTTCACCATTTTATCGGTATGGGCTAGGTCGACCGGAACGAGGATCTTGCTGTACATAAGAGTTCTCCTTTTCCGCTTGAGATGCGGAACATTGGTCTTCTGTCCTTACTTCAGATTGGCAGTGCCCTCTTGGGTATGTCAAAAAAAGCCCGGTGAAGTTCACCGGGCTTTTGCGGTCAAAGGTGCTTGGTTACCTTTACAACAGGTTGTAAAGGAACACTACGGCGATACCGGCGGGAGTGAGGTAGCGGAGAACGAACATGAAGGCCTTGTAGCTGCCGCCCTGCAGACCAATATCGGCAGCCAAACCCTCACGCTTCATCGCCCAGCCGGCAAACAGCGCAATGGCCAGTCCGCCGAGGGGCATCATCAGGTTTGATACCAGGAAGTCGAGCAGATCGAACACTGTCTTGCCTTCGAAGAACGGAATAAAGCCGAGCGGGTGCAGGCTGTCCCAGACGTTGAAAGACAACACGGTACCGATGCCGATAAACCAGATCGCCAGGCCGCCACCGAGTGCGCTTTTCGCTCGGCTGACGCCTTTGTGCTCCTCCAGCCATTCCACCACCGGTTCCAGCATGGAAATGGCCGAGGTGATGGCCGCTACCAGCAGCAGGGCAAAGAAAATGGTGCCGAACAGGGCGCCACCGCTCATCTGGCCAAATGCCAGTGGCAGGGTGACGAAGATCAGGCCAGGGCCCGCGCCCGGTTCCAGGCCGTTGGCAAATACCAGCGGAAAGATGGCGAGGCCTGCCAACAGTGCAACGCTGGTGTCCAGAATCCCGATGGTCATGGCGGTTCTGGCAATGTTGACGTCCTTGGGGAGATAGGAACCGTATGCCATCAGTACGCCAATGCCGATACTCAGGGTAAAGGCGGCGTGCCCGAGGGCAGTCAGCACGCCGGCTGTTGTCAGCTTGCTGAAGTCCGGCGAGAACATGAAGCTCACAGCCTGGCCGAAGCTGCCACTGTTCATGGCATAGATCACCATCGCAATCAGCAGCACGAACAGCAGTGGCATCAGCATGTTCACGGCTTTCTCAAGCCCTGAACGAATGCCCCGACCAACGATAAACACGACGATGGCCATGAACACGGAGTGCCAAATCAGCAGTTCCCAGGGATTGGCCAACAGCCCGCCGAACTGGCCGCCAATGGCTTCGGCATCTGCGCCGGTGAATAGTCCGGTTGCTGCCTTGCCGATATAGACCAGCGCCCAGCCGCCAATCACGGCGTAGAACGACAGCACCAGAAACGAGGCAATCACGCCATTCCAGCCGATGGCTCTCCAGCCCCGCGCGGTGCCTTCGGTTTTGGTCAGGGTGCGCATGGTAGCCACAGGACTCTGACCGCCGCGTCGACCAATCATGGTCTCGGCAATCAGTACCGGCACGCCGATCAGGAAGATGCAGGCCAGATAGATCAGAACGAAGGCGCCGCCGCCGTTTTCTCCGGTTATGTAAGGAAACTTCCAGATGTTTCCGAGGCCCACCGCCGAACCGGCGGCGGCCAGGATAAAGGCCATCCGTGAGGACCAGAGGTTATTGGCCTGCTGGTGTGGTTGGGTACTCTCACTCATTTTTCTCTCCGGCTAGTTGTTTTTGTCGGATTGATTGGTTGTTTTCGAAAAAAGGCTTACTTGCCCAGAACCTCGCGCAGGGCCACAGCTACTCGCGGCAAAACCTGGTCGTTCAAGCCAGCGACGTTGACGCGGCTGCTGTCCAGCATGTAGATGCCGTGTTCCTTCCGTAATTGGCCAACCTGCTCCGGGCTGATACCCAGGAATGAGAACATGCCTCGCTGGCGGGCGATGAAGTCGAAGTCGCCCACTGGCGAGAGCGCGCCCGCGAAAGCGTGACGCAGGTGCAGGATGCGCTCGCACATGCCGTCCAGCTCTTGTTGCCACTGGGCACGCAGGCGGTCATCGCCCAGGATGGTCTCCACGATCGCGGCACCATGGGCTGGTGGCATCGAATAATGGGACCGGATCACGCTGAGTAACTGGCTGGTCGCGGCCGCATTCACGGTTGCTGATCCTGAAATCAGGGCGAGGGCGCCCGTGCGCTCTCTATAAAGCCCAAAGTTCTTGGAGCACGAGGCTGCGATCAGCATTTCCGGTACGGCACCGGCCAGATGCCTCAGGCCGGCTGCATCCGCATCCAGGGCTTCGCCAAGGCCCTGATAGGCCATGTCCACGAAGGGCAACAGACCCTTACGCTGGATCAGGGTGGTCACTTCCTGCCACTGGGCCAGGCTCAGGTCTGCGCCCGACGGGTTGTGGCAGCATCCGTGCAGCAACACCACATCGCCCGCGTCGGCCTTCTCCAGGCTCTCAAGCATGGCGGCGAAGTCTACCTGCAGCGACTGTGGATTGAGGTACGGATATTCGCGAATAGTCAGGCCGGCGCCACCAAGAAGCGGCAAGTGGTTTGCCCAGGTGGGCGTGCTGACCCAGACTTTGGTATCCGCCTTGCACAGTCGCAGAAATTCGGCGGCCATACGCAGGGCGCCACAGCCGCCCGGTGTCTGGATGACCGATACACGGCCGTCCCGGAGCAGCGGGCTGCTGTTGCCCAGGATCAACTCGGCCATGGCGTCGTTGAAGCCGGCAGAACCGGCAGGCCCCACGTAACTCTTGGTGGTTTCACCTTCAAGCAGGCGACGCTCGGCTTCGTGCACTGCAGCCATGATGGGTGTATTGCCGGCATCATCCTTGTAGACACCAATGCCCAGATCCACCTTGTCCGGCCGGGGGTCTTCACGGAAGGTCTGCATCAGCTGCAGGATCGGATCCTGGGGCAGGGGCTGGAGTGTTTCAAACATGGTTTGCCTCCTCATCGGCCTGTTGGGTGCGGATCAGGGTCGGGCGCCCGGTGTCCAGCGCTTTGATCAGCTGCGTCTGTTTTTCTCGGATGCTCTCTGCCGCCTCTTCCCTGACCGGGCCGTAGCCTCGGACATCTGCGGGAAGTTCGGCCAGTTGCAGGAAGGTCTCGTAGTTGCTGGCGTTGAGCTCACGGCCAATTCGCGCAACCAGGTTCTGGTAGTCCCTCAGCAAAGCGCGGTCCAGCTTGCGGTCTGCGGAGTAGCTGAACGGGTCCACCGCGGTTCCGCGCAGGCCGCGAAGCTTGGCCAGCAGTCGGAAAGCCCGGAACATCCACGGACCGAACCGGCGCTTTTTCGGGCGACCCTGGGCATCGGTCTCGCCGCTGAGAAGGGGCGGGGCCAGATGGAAGTGGACTTTGAAGTCACCCTCGAATGTTTCATTAACCTCTTTCATGAAGTCGGTTTCGGCAAACAGTCGCGCGACTTCGTATTCGTCCTTGTAGGCCATGAACCGGTACAGCTGCTGGGCCACTGCACGAGTCAGCAGCAGGTTGGTTTCACCGAGGGACTCCTCAGCCTTCCGGACCCCTGCAATTGCGTCCCGGTACTGGTCGGCCCAACGCTGGTTCTGGTAGTTGACCAGGTGCTTATGCCGGGTGTTGATCAGTTCGTCGAGGGTTGGTTCGGGTTTGACCTCAACAACCTGAGCATTACTGTCGTCCAGCAGATCCGTGACTGCGCTCGGATCCACGGCCGCCAGCCGTCCCCAGCCGAAGGCTTCCTTGTTCCTGTCGATGGCGACGCCGTTCAGCTCAATCGCCTTCATCAAAGCCGCTTCTGACAGGGGCAGCAGGCCTTTCTGCCAGGCAAAACCGAGCATCATTACGTTGGAGAATACGGTATCGCCCATCAGCTTTTCGGCGATGCCATTGGCGTCCAGCTGATCAAAATGATCCTCGCCCACGGCGTTCTTCAGAAGCCCAAGGCGCTTGTCGGCCTTCATATCGGCGTCGCGGAAAAGCACGTAGTCGGCAGTAGGCAGTTCCGCTTCGTTGGCAACGATCCGGGTGTGGTTTGGCCGGAGAACGCTCAGGGCCTTCTGGGAAGACGCTACGACCAGATCGCAGGCGATGACCGCATCGGCCTGACCATTGCTGATCCGTACCTGATGGAGTTTGTCCGGGGACGGTGCCATTCGCACATAGCTCAGTACCGTGCCGCCTTTCTGGGCGAAGCCCATGAAATCCAGTACCGAGGCACCGCGCGACTCCAGATGGGCCGCCATGGTGATCAGCTGGCCGACAGTCACCACGCCTGTACCGCCGACACCGCCCACGAGCAGATCGTAGGACCCGGTCATTTCCGGCAATTTGGGAGCTGGAATGTCAGCCAGCTTGCGGGTGAGTACGGAGCCGGTGTCAACGCCACGGGATTTACGCAGCTGACCGCCTTCGATGGTCACGAAGCTCGGGCAGAAACCGTTAACGCAGGAGAAGTCCTTGTTGCAGGAGGACTGGTCGATCTTGCGCTTGCGGCCCAGTTCGGTCTTGCGGGGAACAACCGAGAGACAGTTGGACTGTACCGAGCAGTCGCCACAGCCTTCGCAGACATGGTGGTTGATAAAGGCCCGCTTCGCCGGATCCGGGAACTGCTTGCGCTTGCGCCGGCGGCGCTTCTCGGCAGCACAGGTCTGGTCGTAGATCAGCACGGTACAACCAGGGATGTCACGTAATTCGCGCTGAACCTGGTCGAGCTCGGATCGATCGTGGAAGGTGACATCCTTGGGGAACAGATCGTGATGGCCGTCGTATTTTTCGGGCTCATCACTGAGCACAACAACCCGCTTCACCCCCTCTGAGGCCATTTGCTGGGCAATCCTGTCGACGGTAATCTGGCCGTCCACGGGCTGACCACCGGTCATGGCCACGGCGTCATTAAACAGGATCTTGTAGGTAATGTTGATACCGGCAGCAACTGCCTGACGGATAGCCATGGAACCGGAGTGGAAGTAGGTTCCTTCTCCCAGGTTCTGGAAGACGTGAGGATTGCCGGTATAGCGGCTCTTGCCAATCCAGTTGACGCCCTCGCCACCCATCTGGATGAGTGATTCCGTGTTTCTGCCCATCCAGGAGGCCATGAAATGACAGCCGATGCCGGCCAGGGCCTTGCTACCCTCAGGGACCTTGGTGGAGGTGTTGTGGGGGCAGCCCGAGCAGAAATAGGGCATACGCTTGACACCACCCGGATCCTGAGCCGAGCTCATGGCACTGATTTCGGCCATGCGCTCGCTGAAGTCCACCGAGAAGAAGCGACCAAGGCGGGCTGCCAGGAAGCCGGCAACCAGCTTCGGGCTCAACTCGCCAACGTAGGGGATCAGCGGACGGCCCAGCTCATCCTGTTTGCCGGTAATCAGAACCTCGCCGGGACGGTCCGGCTCGGACATGTATTCCTTGATCTGGCTCTCGATGATGCCGCGCTTCTCCTCGATCACCAGGACTTCTTCCTTGCCGTGAACGAAGTCCAGGATGCCACGTCGTTCGAGGGGCCAGACCATGCCTACCTTGTAGATGTCCAGCCCCATGTCCCGGGCCTTGTCTTCATCAATGCCGAGCAGATCAAGGGCTTCAAGCAGATCCAGATGGCTCTTGCCGGTGGTGACAATACCAAAGCGGGCTTCCTTGTTCTCGTACAGGCAACGGTCAATGCGGTTGGCGCGGGCAAAGGCCTGAACGGCCGCGAGCTTGTGTTCGATGCGGGTTTCCAGTTGCGGTCCCGGCAGATCCGGCCAGCGGTAATGAAGGCCGCTTTCCGGCGCGGTGAAATCGTCCGGGGTCACAAAATCCGGTGCTGGCGGGATTTCCACAGAGGCCGCGCTTTCCACGGTTTCCGAAATCGCCTTGAAGCCAACCCAGCAGCCGCTGTAACGGGACAGGGCATAACCCCAGAGGCCGAACTCCAGATACTCGGCGATGTTGGCCGGGTTAATCGTGGGCATGAAGAAACTCATGAATGCCACATCAGACTGGTGGGGCATGGACGAAGACACACAGCCGTGGTCGTCGCCTGCGACCACGAGCACGCCACCATGGGGCGAAGAGCCATAGGTGGTGCCGTGCTTCAGGGCGTCCCCGGCGCGATCCACGCCCGGACCCTTGCCATACCAGAGACCGAACACACCTTCCACCTGCCGGTCATCATCGGTTTCGACCTGCTGGGTACCCAGCATGATGGTAGCGGCAAGATCCTCGTTAATGGCCGGGACAAAATCGATCCGGTTCTCGTCGAGTAGATCTTTGGCCTGCCAGAGTGCCTGGTCGACCGCGCCAAGGGGGGAGCCCCGGTAGCCACTGACCAGGCCGGCGGTGTTCAACCCGTGTTTGCGATCCAGGGCGGCCTGCATCAGGGGAATCCGGACCAGAGCCTGTGTGCCGGTCAGGAAAACCCGGCCGGATTCGCGCAGGTAACGGTCTTCGAGTTTGTAATCGTCGAGTTGTGGGGTATCGGCGGACATGGCGCCCTCCTTTTTGTCGATTTTATGACCAAAATTCTAGAGGGAAGTCCGCAAAAGGTGCTTGCTTATTGGGTAGGGGATTCGAGAGTTTGCGAAAGGTTCTTTGATAAATGACAATAACGAGAAAGGACCTTTGATAAAAATCAGGTGTTACCAAATGAAACAGGTAGAGCTGGACAAGCTGGATCGGAAAATCCTGGCGGTAATGCAGCAGGATGGGCGCATCAGTAACCAGTTGCTGGCAGAACAGGTGGGGTTGTCACCGGCCGCTTGCTGGCGTCGGGTGCGGACACTTGAGGAAAGCGGTGTGATTCAGGGGTACAGCGCAAGAGTGGACCCGGAACGCATCGGTCAGGGTCTCTGCGTGCTCGTCAATCTGTCACTTCAGCGGCACAACATCGATAGCACGGCCGAGATTGAGCAACAGGTGAGCAGCTACCCGGAAGTGCTTCAGTGTTTCGCCGTGACCGGTAATGCAGACTTTGTACTCAGGGTCATCGTGCCGGACATGGCAAGTTACGACCGGTTCCTGAACGAAAAGATCTTCACCCTGCAGGGCATTGCCCAAGTGAATTCAAACTTTGCCTTGCGGGAGATAAAGAATACCGAGACGATCCCGGTGGAAGGAATTCACTAGGTTGGTTCAGTAAGGGGTACCAAACGAAAAAAGGCAGCCGAAGCTGCCTTTTTCTAAACGTGTCGTCTGCTATTTGCAGAGCATCTCTCTATAGATTAGAGAGCGACAACGTTTTCCGCCTGAGGACCTTTCTGGCCCTGGGTAACGGTGAACTCGACCTGCTGGCCTTCAGCCAGAGTCTTGAAACCGCCGCCCTGAATAGCGCTGTAGTGAACAAAAACGTCCGGGCCGCTTTCGCGAGTAATAAAGCCAAAACCTTTTGCTTCGTTGAAAAACTTAACGTTGCCGGTAACTGTAGACATAGTATTCTTTCCTGATTTCAATCTTTTAATGTGCCGTCAGATCACCTTCTTGGTGCCTGATCAGCGGTATGCGGGAAACAAAAAACTGGCGTGATCAAAAACAGGACGTGCTACTTATTACAGCTGAGCGGTCTTATTGATGAAATGCTTTGCTAAATCTTTCCAACGAGGCCCACTGTACTCCTGCCGCCGGGAAAAGCAAAGCTATTTCTTGTAGGCATAAACCGGGGTAGTAGAAGTCCCGGCACCAAGGCTGTCCAGCCTGCGCGGCTTGGCAATCGCAAAGCCCTGGGCGTAATCCACCTGAATTTCCTTCAGTGTGTCCATGATTTCCATGTCTTCCACATATTCGGCAATGGTCTGAAGATCCAGGAAATGGCACAGCTCATTGATCGACCTCACCATGGCGTAGTTTGTCAGGTTGGTCGCCATGTCACGAACGAACACGCCGTC
>JAWWAT010000113.1:0-9074 GCA_033721635.1 Marinobacter sp.
AAATGGAACAGCAAATCCTGCAGGGAGACAATGCCCAGCTTGGCGAGTTTCTCCGCCAGGGCGTTTCCTACGCCCTTGAGCTGGGTGACCGGTATGTCATCCAGTGACGTCATAGTCAGGCTCAGGCGCTTTCGGCCACAACCGGTGTATCCGTTTTCGCCTTTTCAATCACCCGACACTGACTGGCAGCCAGGGACAGTACATCGATAGCCTTGGGTCGGGGGAAGGTAACACGCCAGGCCAGAGCCACCGTGCGGAACGGTACCGGGGGCGCAAACGGCCTGACGGCCAGTATGTCCTCATGGTACTGCATGGCCGTGGCCGCTGAGAGCGGTAACACCGTGATACCCAGTCCGGAGGCCACCATGTGGCGAATGGTTTCGAGGGAACTGCCTTCGGTGACCAGAGCCGGTGAACCATTATTGGCCCTGTGTGTGACCGCTTCCACCAGTGGTGGGCAGGATTCCAGCACCTGGTCCCGGAAACAGTGGCCCGGCCCGAGTAACAGCAATTGTTCCTTGGCCAGCTCATCGGCGGTCAACTGTTCTTTGCTGGCCAGGGGGTGTCCGGCCGGCAGCAAAACAACGAATGGCTCGTCGTATAGCGGCAGGGTAACCACTTCCGGCTCTTCAAACGGCAGCGCAATAATAATGGCGTCCAGCTCGGACTGCCGGAGTTTCTGCCTCAGGTTGGCGGTGTAGTTCTCTTCAATGTAGAGAGGCATCTCCGGGGCGGCACGCCTGAGTTCCGGCAGCAGGTGCGGGAACAGATAGGGACCGATGGTGTAGATGGCGCCCACTTTCAGAGGTGAGTTGAGCTGATTCTTGCCATCCTGGGCCATGTCCTTGATCAGTCCGACCTGGTCGAGGACACGCTGGGCCTGCTCGATAATGCGCAGCCCGGTTTCGGTGACACGGATGCTGCTTTTGCTCCGCTCAAAAAGCGGGATACCGAGCTCGTCTTCGAGCTTTTTAACAGCAACACTGAGCGTCGGCTGACTGACATGGCAACGCTCTGCAGCCCGGCCAAAATGCCTTTCGCGGGCCAGCGTAACGACGTATCGTAACTCGGTGAGAGTCATGGTGAGCTCCGGTCAGAAAGATGCGGGTCGAAGTTTCACGAATTTATGAGGTAAAGCATAAGGATTGAAATTGTCTATGGCAATCACTGAAAGTAGTAGAACGCCCCGAATCCTGGTGGCCGGTTGCGGCAAACTCGGTGGCGCCATTGCCAGCCGGCTGAAAGCCTCTGCCACCGTGTTCGGCCTGCGCCGGAACCCGGACCGTGTTCCCGATGGCGTTACGGGCATCGGAGCCGACCTGACCCGGCCGGAAACACTCACCGGCAAGTTGCCGGAGGGAATCGACATCGTACTCTACTGCCTGACGCCCTCCAGCTACGATGAGCAGGGTTATCGGGACGCCTACGTGACGGGGCTGGCAAACTTGTTGGAAGCCCTGGGCGATCATTCTCTGCAACACCTGTTCTTTGTCAGTAGCAGCAGTGTCTATTCACAGGATGACGACAGTTGGGTGGATGAATCGAGCCCCACGAAACCCGCCCGATTCAGCGGTGAGCAGGTGCTGGCCGGTGAAAAAACTGCACTGGACAGCGGCCAGCCGGCGACCATCATCCGATACAGCGGCATTTACGGGCCGTCACGACAGCGTTTTCTTGAGGAGGTTCAGAAGGGACGCATGGACCCTGCGAAGCCGGCACCGTTCAGTAACCGGATACATGAAGAGGATGCGGCGGACGCGGCAGCTCATCTGGTAACAATGGCCTTGGCTGGAAGGACACTGGAAACCTGCTACCTTGCCAGCGATTGCGAGCCGGCAAGGCTTGATGAGGTGGTGGACTGGGTGCGGCAGCAAACGCCCTGTGCCGAACCGCAGCCGGAGGCCCGAAAAGGTGGACGGGCCGGCAGTAAGCGCTGCAGCAACAAGAGACTGCTGAGCACCGGCTTCCAGTTCCGCTACCCCGATTTCCGGGCCGGCTACCGCGCCATCATCGAGGAGGGCTAAGCCCTGGCATTAAAAAAGGCGGCCAGAGCCGCCTTCCTGAATCCCGGTATCACCAGCTCTTAGCTGAGTACCATAACCGCTTCCATTTCAATGGGCACGCCCTTGGGCAGCGCCGCGACACCCACCGCCGCCCGGGCCGGATACGGTTCCTGGAAATAGGTGGCCATGATCTCGTTGACCGTGGCGAAGTTAGCCAGGTCAGTCATGTAGATGTTCAGCTTTACAATGTCTTTCAGCTCGCCACCGGCGGCCTCGCAAACGGCCTTGAGGTTGTCGAATACCTGCCGGGTCTTGGCCGCGAAATCGCCGGCAACCACTTCCATGGTTTCCGGTACCAGCGGAATCTGGCCAGACAGGTAAACAGTGTCTCCCGCCTTTACCGCCTGGGAGTAGGTGCCGATCGCCTGGGGCGCATTCTCGGTCTGAATTACGGATTTATTGGTCATGACCCTTGGTTTCCTCTCTTCCAAAACGCCAATCGTCGCTTTTGCGTTACGCGCCTGTCAACCGGGCTTTGGTCGGGGTCAATGCCGCACGCGGCTGATGTGGGTAATCGCACGGATATTGCGGATTCGACGCATAACCCGGGCAAGATGCCGGCGACCATTCACGTGCACCACGAGACTGACCACGCCAAAGCGGGCATTCTGCTCTTCCACGTTGATGCGCTCGATATTGCCGTCAGCCATGGCCACGGCGTTAGCCATTTCGGCAATCACACCGCGCTGGCGCTCCAACTCGACTCTCAGTTCCACGGAAAATTCATCGGTAATGTCCTTGGCCCACTTCAGGTGAGTCAGACGGGCCCGGCCTTCGTCGTCCTCGGGCAGTCGCGAACAGGTATCGGAATGGATCACCATGCCCCTACCGGAATCCATCACGCCCACCACCGGGTCCCCCGGGATGGGTTTGCAACAGCTGGCAAACCGGACCAGCAGGCCCTCGGTGCCACGAATGGTTACCGGGCTGTGGTTGCCACCTTCGATATCCCGTGGCGCCTCACTGGTTTCTGCATGTTCAGAGCCGCTGGCAAGCTGACGGGCAACCAGATAGGCCATTCGGTTACCCAGGCCAATGTCACTGATCAGATCGTCAAAACTGTTCACCTGATTGTGGTTGACCACCGCCTGCTTCTGGGCGTCGCTGATTTCCGACAGCTTCGCCCCAAAGCCTTTGAGAGATTTCTTGAGCAATGTACGGCCCAGCTCGAGCGATTCCGCGCGCTTCTGGCTCTTCAGTACATGACGGATGCTGCTGCGTGCCTTGCCAGTGACCACGAAACTGAGCCACGCGGGATTCGGCCGGGCACCGGGCGCAGTAATGATTTCCACGGTCTGGCCACTCTGCAAAGGCTGACTGAGGGAACCCAGGTTGCGATTAATTCGGCAAGCGACGGTAGCGTTGCCAATATCCGTGTGGATGGCGTAGGCAAAGTCCACAGGCGTTGCCCCGCTGGGCAGTTCCATGATGCGGCCCTTGGGGGTGAACACGTAAATCTCATCCGGAAACAGGTCCACTTTTACGTGCTCGATGAACTCCATGGAGTCATCGGCCCGCTCGCGCATTTCCATCAGCCCCTTCACCCAGCGATCAACCCGAGCCTGATTGGCACTGGTCACACTGCTGGGCTCGTTTTTGTACATCCAGTGCGCGGCAATGCCGTTGTTGGCGATATGCTCCATTTCCTCGGTACGGATCTGGATCTCGATATTCACGTGCATACCGAACAGAGTGGTGTGGATGGACTGGTAGCCATTGGCCTTGGGCATGGCAATGTAGTCCTTGAACCGGCCCGGCAGGGGCTTGTAAAGGCTGTGTACGGCGCCCAGGATGCGGTAGCAGTCGTCCTCCGTGTCAGTAATGATCCGGAAGGCATACACGTCCATGATTTCATGGAAGGACTTCTGCTTGAACTTCATCTTGTTGTAGATGCTGTTCAGGTGTTTTTCCCGGCCCAGGATCCGGCCTGGCAGGCCTCTCTCTTCCAGCTTTTCCTGCAGTTTGCCGCGAATGTCCTCAATGATTTCCCGGTGGCTGCCGCGGAGCTTGTCGACCGCCTTGGAAATGTATTTGGAGCGCATCGGATACAGGGAAGTGAAGCCCAGATCCTCAAGCTCGGTACAGATGGAGTGCATGCCCAGGCGGTTTGCGATCGGGGCGTAGATATCGAGGGTCTCAGTGGCAATGCGCTGGCGCTTTTCGTAGGGCATGGGGCCAAGCGTGCGCATGTTGTGCAGTCGGTCCGCCAGCTTCACCAGGATTACCCGAATGTCCCGCGCCATGGCAAGGGTCATCTTCTGAAAGTTTTCAGCCTGGGCTTCCGCCCTGGAGCGAAACTCAATCTGGGTTAGTTTACTGACCCCATCCACCAGCTCTGCGACATCATCACCAAACTGTTCCGCCAGCGCGTCCTTGGGAATGCCGGTGTCTTCAATTACATCGTGGAGCATGGCTGCCATCAGGCTTTGATGATCCAGTCGGAGGTCGGCGAGAATATGGGCGACGGCAAGTGGATGGGTGATATACCGGTCGCCGCTTTTGCGCATCTGGCCTTCATGGGCCTGCTCGGCATAATAGTAGGCCCGTCGCACCTGATTGATGCGATTGGTATCCAGATAGGAGCTCAGCTCTTTAGCAAGCCCTTCAACCGTTGCCTCTGCCGACACCGCGCCTCCACGTTCTCAAGAAATTCAGGGACAAAAAAACCCGAATGCACGCATTCGGGTCCTTCCGTAGTCCTTCCAGCAACACTCTATAACTACACTATAAAAGCGTGGGGACGGATTTCAATGCTTCCGCAGCACGGGTACGTATTTGTACCCGCGTCCGGGTTACTCGTCGTCGTCTTCTTTGAGAAGATCGCGGGTCACCTTGCCTTCGGCAATTTCGCGCAGAGCAATGACCGTGGGCTTATCATTTTCTTCAGCCACCATCGGCTCGGCACCCTTGGTAGCGAGCTGACGGGCACGCTTGGTTGCCAGCATTACCAGCTGGAAGCGGTTATCAACGTTTTCCAGACAATCTTCAACGGTAACTCGTGCCATAACTTCCCCGAAAATAAAATGACTGTTTTAGCAGACCGAACAGTTTACTGTGGCCGGTTCAATTTGTATACAGGAAAACCCCGTATCAGCCCGGGCCGGACAATCCCGCCAATAATACCCGGTGCCTTGGTTGCTGCTTTTCCATGCGCAGGCGCTGGGCGCGAACAATGGCCAGCAGATCAGCGAGCGCAGCGCCGAAGTCATCGTTGACCACCAGGTAATCGAACTCCACCGCGTGACGGCACTCCTCCTCGGCCTCTGCCAGACGACGCTCAACCACTTCCGGCGCATCAGTGCCACGCCCCACCAGTCGCTCTCGTAACACTTCGGGCGAAGGCGGCACGATGAAAATGCTCACACACTCGGGAATCAGCCGGCGTACCTGCGCAGCTCCCTGCCAATCAATCTCCAGGATGACATCCTGCCCCTTCGCCAGGGTTTCCCGAACCCAGACCTGGGAGGTGCCGTAATAATTGCCGAAGACATCGGCGTGCTCCAGGAATTCACCCCGCGCGATCATCGCCTCGAATTCCGGCCGCATAACGAAGTGGTAGTTAACCCCGTTCCGCTCACCCTCTCGCATGGCACGCGTGGTATGGGAGACAGAAACACCGAGCTTCTCGTCATTACGAAGCATTTCCGCCACAAGGCTGGTCTTGCCGGCACCGGATGGCGCGGAGATAACGTACAGAGTACCCTGCTCAACTGCCTGACTCATAACCCGAGAACTCCAAACCTGGACGCGGCGGCCGTGGGTTCCGGCCGGTAAAGCACGGAATTATACGGGCTTTGACAAAACACCGCACCCCAGAGAGCGCCAGCTGATACCATTTGCCTATCCATTCGCTCAATGACTGAAAGATTCCATGCGAAGCACCGTCGATATCACCCTCGAACAAACCGAAAAAGCCATTGACGCCCTCAGCGGGGAACTGCCCGGGGTCTCCCGCCAGAAAATCAAGGATGCCATGGCGAAGGGTGCCTGCTGGTGGACTCACAAGGGCAAGCGCCTTCGACTGCGCCGTGCTACCAAGGAGCTCAAGCCGGGCATCCGGCTGCAGCTCTACTACGATGAAACGGTATTGGGGAGGCAACCGGAGGATCCGGTTCTGCTGGAGGATCTGGAACGCTACACGGTCTGGTTCAAACCACATGGCCTGCTGGCCCAAGGCTCACAGTGGGGCGACCATTGCAGCCTGCTCCGCCTCGCGGAAGTCCGGCTCGGGCGGCCATGTTTTCTGGTCCACCGGCTCGATGCCGATGCTGCAGGGCTGATGCTGATTGCCCACGACCCGAAAGCAGCCGGCGCCCTCTCCCAGTGTTTCTCGGGTCGGACCATGACCAAACACTACAAGGCAAGGGTCGCCGGCCTGATGGATGTTCGGGACCAGCTCGTTGATGCGCCAGTTGAGGGAAAACCTGCCATCAGCCATGTCTCAACACTGGAGATGAACGAAACTGACCAGACCTCCCTTGTTAAGATCAGCATCGAAACCGGTCGAAAACACCAGATCCGCCGACACCTGGCAGGCCTTGGGTACCCGATCATCGGTGACCGCCTGTATGGCCGCGCTGCCGGCGTCCCTCTGCAGCTTTTGGCCTTTCACCTCGAATTCGATTGCCCTCTGAACAAGCGAAAGATGGCGTTCGAACTACCGGCGGAACTGGCCAAACTGACAGTGAGTTAAGCACCTCCCCCGAACTATTCCAGATTCTGCACCTGCTCGCGCATCTGTTCGATCAGAACCTTAAGATCAACCGCAATACGGGTAACGCCGGCATCAATGCTTTTGCTGCTCAGGGTGTTGGCTTCCCGGTTCAGCTCCTGCATCAGGAAGTCCAGCCGCCGGCCAATGGCATCGTCGCTTTGGAGGGTGTCAGTTACCTCGCCAATGTGGGCGTCCAGCCGATCCAGCTCCTCGGCCACGTCACTTTTCTGAGCCAGCATGACCATCTCCTGGGCCACGCGCTCGGAATCCAGTTCCACTTTGGCTTTCTCGAACCTTTCCCGTAGCGTCTTCTCCTGGGCCTCGAGCAATTCCGGCATGCGTTTTCTGACGTCGGCAACGAGGTCACCCATGGTTTTCAGGCGATCTTCGAAAAGTGGCCGCAGGCGCTCCCCCTCCCGCTCGCGCACCGAAGCAAGTTCTGCCACGGTCTGCTCGAACAGTCCGACGGCAGCCTCTTTTGCAGGGCTATAATCCTGTTCCGGCACTGACAGCACGCCCGGCCACCTGAGTATGTCCAGGGCGTTGATGTGGGCCGGGTTATCCAGAATCCGGTTGATATGGTTGGCCGCCTCATTCACCGCTTGGGCCATGTCTTCGCTGATCTCGAAGCTCTGCGAGCCTTTCTCTGCCGACTGCAAGCGCATGGAGACATCCACCTTGCCCCGTTTCAACTGCTTTCTCAGTTCTTCCCGGAACCGGTTTTCCAGCTCCTTGAACGCTTCCGGCAGGCGGAAAGACGGCTCCAGATAACGGTGATTCACCGTGCGAATTTCACAGGTCAGCGTTCCCCAGTCTCCCTGGGCGTCCCTGCGGGCAAATGCAGTCATACTTCGGATCATGTCAGCTCCGCTTGATGGTTGATGATCACGAATTGAGTTTAACAGGCTCTTAACAGCAACGGCGAACCAGACAAAAGCCCAACCCCATCGTGTTACACTGACCGACCTTTTCGACAAACGTTCGACCGGGCCACGCGCCCGGACATTCAATACTGACTTCAGGAAACACTATGCGTCCAAGCGGCAGAACGCCCGAACAACCCAGAGATGTTCGAATTACCCGCAACTATACCCGTCACGCCGAAGGCTCCGTGCTGGTGGAATTCGGAGACACGAAAGTGATCTGCACCGCCTCGGTTGAAAACAAGGTTCCCCCTTTCCTCAGAGGCGAAGGCAAGGGCTGGATCACCGCCGAATACGGCATGCTGCCCCGTTCCACCGGCAGCCGAATGGGCCGGGAAGCTGCCCGTGGCAAACAGGGCGGCCGCACCGTTGAAATCCAGCGTCTGATCGGTCGCTCCCTGCGCGCCGCAGTGGACCTGACCGCACTCGGTGAACACTCCATCACCATCGATTGCGATGTTATCCAGGCTGATGGCGGTACCCGTACCGCGGCGATTACCGGCGGATGCGTGGCATTGGTGGATGCCCTGAACCACCTCGTTGCCGACAAGCGCCTGAAGAAGTCCCCGCTCAAGCAAATGGTCGCCGCTCTGTCAGTGGGTGTTTACAAGGGTACGCCGGTGGTGGATCTGGACTACCCGGAAGATTCCGAAGCCGAAACCGACATGAACGTGATCATGACCGACCAGGGCGGCTTTATTGAAATCCAGGGAACGGCGGAAGGTGCGCCTTTTGATCAGTCAGAACTGGACAGCATGCTGACTCTGGCCAAACAGGGTATTGAGCAGTTGTTTGAGATTCAGAAGGCTGCTTTGGAGGGCTGAGTTTTAGTCTGGCGCCCGCGTGTCCGGAGGGGGAGACCTTTCCGGGACACGCTACAAGCACATCCATGTGCGCTCGGCTCCGGCCCTCCCTGGCCGGAGACGGTCCCGGAAAGGTCTCCCCCTCCGAACCCGCTACTGTTCGAAAAACCTCAGAAGTCTGGGGCGCCTGCGTGGTAGCGCTTTCCCAGACTGTTGAGGGCCATGGATGGCCCGATTCAAGCGCACAGGGAAGTGCTTGTAGCGTGTCTGGGAAAGCTTTGCCACGCAGACGCCTTCCTCAGGACTTAAAAGCCGATTTCGATGTCGTAATCCATAATCACCGGGGCGTGATCGGAGAAGCGGGTCGAGTCGTCGATCCAACCATCTTCGATGGTCTTGCGAATCCCCGGTGTCAGCAGCTGGTAATCCACCCGGATACCGGCATTCTTGCGGGAACCTTCGGCCTGCTCGGGCCACCAGGTAAACTGATTACTCTGCTTGTTGATCTCGCGGAAGCCATCAATGCAACCCATTTCATCGAACAGCCGGTTCAGCCAGGCACGCTCGTGGG
>JAWWAT010000114.1:0-9046 GCA_033721635.1 Marinobacter sp.
CATTGGCGTGGTCAGCAGCCGTGGATGCTTCGCTTGCGTTACTCGCAACCTCCTGGGCCGCCGCAGTCATTTCGTTCATGGCCGTGGCGACCTGATCGCTCTCGGACTTTTGTCTTTCGACGCCCTGCTCGGCTTCCGTCATAACCTGATTCAGGTCAGCCGTGGCCTCGTTCAATGTTCGGGTGGATGACAACACCCGTTCAACCAGACCATGCACCTGGTCGGCAAAACTGTTGAAGGCGGTTGCCAGCTGCCCAAGCTCATCCTTGCCAGAAACGTCCAGACGCCGGGTCAGATCGCCATCACCGCTGGCAATATCGTTCATGGCAGAGACCGCAGATTTCAGGGGGCGAATGATGCTGCGGACAACAATCAGGGCAAGCAGGACGATAATCGCCAGGGCTACCAGAGAGGTGCTGACCGAACCAATGACGGCCTCTTCAAGTGAATCCCCCACCTGGTCTTCCATCGCCGCTACTTGCGTTTCCAGACCGTCAATCCAGAAACCGGTTCCGATCATCACGCCCCACTCGGGCAGCATTTCCGCGTAACCCAGCTTGGGCGCAACTTCCCCGGTTTCGCTGTTTTTCCAGCCATAGGGAACATAACCGCCGCCATTGCGCGCAGCTTTCACCAGTTCGCGAATCAGATAGGTTCCACTGGGATCCTGGAAGTCCCATAGATTCTTGCCTTCCAGAGACTGATTGACGCCATGCATGACGTTAACGCCTCTGGTGTCATAGGCGAAGAAGTAACCGGTGCTTCCCGAGTCATTGAAACGGAGCTGCCGCAGGATCTCCCAGGCTTTTTCGCGAACCTCCGGGTCATCCGCAGACCCGGGCTGATTGTAGAGATGCGCGATGGAGGACTTGGCCACTGCCAGATAATTTTGCAACTCCTGGCGCTTGCTTTCTTCCATGTCAGAGGAAAAGCCGGCAACTGCCTCTTCGCCAATAGAGCTGGCCTGATTCAGGTTATAGCTTGTCAGGAATGCCGTGAGCACGATCACTGGCACGAGGGCCAGTAACAGTACCCGCGTCTGGATGGTCAGGTTTTTCATGACTGGTAGTCTTTTTGGTCAAGTGATCGATTACCGGGAATGCCGGCATGTAAAAAGCCACAAAGACTACCCAAAAACCTGGGGCAGTATCATTGATGATACTGCGTAGTTTGTTTCCAGCCTGTAACCAGGCCAGTAAATTTTTGTTGCTCAATCCTTGAACTGGGCCTTGTCCAACCCATGCTTGCGCATCTTGTCGTACAGGGTTTTACGGGCAATACCGAGCTGCACCATGGTGTCCTTGATGCTGCCGTGGCAGGCGTTGAGGGCGCTGATAATGGCGGAGCGCTCAAAACCATCCATCATCTCGACCAGAGTCTGCCGGCCTGTAACGTTCGCTGTATCCGAGGGCTCGTTTTCATCCAGTGCTGCCGGCCCCAACAACACATAGCGCTCTGCCAGGTTCCGGAGTTCACGGACATTACCCGGCCAGGAATGTTGCATCAGCGTGGCAGCCTGGCCGGCATCCAGGGGAACACTCTCGCGGTCATAGCGGGCCGCCGCAATAAGAACAAAGTGGTGGAACAGCATGGGTATGTCTTCCTTGCGTTCCCGCAACGGCGGAATGTCCACTTTTACAACGTTCAGCCGGTAATAGAGGTCAGACCGGAACTCGCCCTCGTCACTAAGCTTTTTCAGGTCGGCCTTGGTGGCGGCGATGATCCGCACGTCCACTTCCTGCACCTGATTGCTGCCCAGGCGCTCCACACGCTGCTCCTCAAGCACCCGCAACAGCTTCACCTGCAACGGCATTGGCATGCTTTCCACTTCATCCAGGAACAGGGTGCCTTTGTGGGCGTGCTCGATCTTACCGATCCGGCGTTTTTCCGCGCCGGTAAAGGCACCGGCTTCGTGACCGAACAATTCGCTTTCAATCAGGTTTTCCGGGACCGCGCCACAGTTGATGGCCACGAAATTATGGGCGCTGCGTGTGCTGTTTTCATGAATGTATCGAGCCAAGGCGTCCTTGCCAGAACCCGTTTCGCCATACAGGAGAATATTGGCGGAAATATCGAGAATCGGATCAATGGTGGCCATGACTTTCTGCATACAGGGAGACTCCCCGAGCATCCGGGGACCAGGCTTGGCCAGGTGACGAAGCTGGGCCTTCAGGCGTCGGTTCTCGAGGGCAAGATGTCGCTTTTCCAGGGCGTGGCGGAGCAGCTCAATCAGTTCCTCATGGTCGAACGGCTTCTCGATGAAATCGTAAGCACCCTGCTGCATGGCTGTAACCGCCGTGCTTATATCACCTTGGCCAGTAAGAATGATTACCGGAATGGTGTCATCAATGGCACGGATACGATCGAGCGCTTCCAGGCCGTTTATACCCGGCATGTTGTAGTCACACAGAACCACACCGTCATAATCGGCATTGATGTGTTTGAGTGCCGCTGGCGCACCCTCAAAGCAACTGACGGGCAGGTCCTCAAGCGTCAATGTCTGGGCAATGGCCTGGCGGATATGGGGATCATCGTCCACAAAGATTACCGAGGTTTCTTTCATTCCGAGGCCTCCCGCTTCCTGAGGGTTACAACGAATTCGGCGCCGGGGGCGTCCTTGCGATTGCGCCCGACCAGGCTGCCGCCCAGCGCATCGACAATCTGGCGTGATATGGAAAGCCCAAGACCCAGGCCCTGTTTCACCGATTTGGTCGTGAAAAACGGCTCGAAGATCTGCTCGGTGTTGCCCTGCAATCCCGGACCGTTGTCCCGCACCAGGCATTTCCAGCAATCATTCGCTTCCTCGATATCGATATGCACCTGAGGGTGCTCGGATTCTTCCACCGCCTGCACTGCATTGGCAATCAGATTCACCATGACCTGCTCAACCCTTATGAGGTCACCGTGACACATAACCGGGAACTCCGGCCGGTTCCACCGGATATCGATGTCGCCACTGGATTTCTGCGCCATGATGATCTTGAGAGAGGCGTCGACCGACTGCCTCAAGTCCACCACCGCCGGCGGACCCTCCGATTTACGGGCAAACACCTTGAACTGCCGGGTAAGCTCCGCCATCTTGTCGCACAGGGCAATGATCTCTGACAGGTTAGCATCAACCATATCCTCGGCGCCTTTCTCCAGGAACCGCCGGCTGTTTCTCGCATAGGTCTGGATAGCGGTCAGAGGCTGGTTCATTTCGTGATTCAGTCCCGCCGACATCTGTCCGAGAACGGCCAGTTTTGCCGCCTGAATCAGTTCCTGCTGGGTTTCCCGAAGCTCTGTCTGGGTGCGTTCCCGCTCGCGAATCTCTTCCAGCAGTTTCGCGTTGGAGCTTTCCAGGTCGGCGGTCCGCTCTGCCACGCTGCGTTCCAGCTGCTCACCCCGCAGGGCCAGCTCGGCCTCCCGGCGATAGCGTTCGCGCAGGTATAGCCAGGTCAGCAGCCCGCCAAAAAATAAGGTGGCGCCGGCTACCAGAAAGGCAAGGCGGGTCCAGACCACGGAGCGGGTGCTCACCATCACCTGCAAACTCCAGTCCAGCTTCGGCAGCGGTGTGCGCACGGCGAGGTACTCCCTGATCTTTCCATCCTCGCGTATGCCAATGGTTGAGGACTGATCCGAGAGGCCCGAGGGCTTTTCCCGTGTCTCGAATGGGATGGGGTTTAGCTCTCGACCCGGGTAACGTTGGCGAGATTCCCCTCCGGGACTTAAACCTGTGTTGCCGGAGAAGTTGCGATACAGCCAGCCGGGCTTGCTTGCCAGGAAACTGATGCCAGCATCATCCAGCACCACCATTTCCGCCTCTCTCAGGGATGCCGGCCGATCCCACTGGGACTCGAGTTCGTGAACCAGAACCTTCACCGCAACAACGCCCAGCAGGTTGCCCGCGTCGTCGCTGACAGGATGTGAGAAATACAGGCCCCTAACGCCAGACATCAGTCCCAGGGCGAAATAAATAGCCGAATCCCGGTTCGCCACTGCCTCAGAAAAATAGGGCCGGAAAGCGTAGTTGCTGCCGACAAAGCTGTCGGCTTGTTGATAGTTGTTGGCAGCGATGGTGAGGCCGTTTACATCCATCAGATAAACGTCGGAACTCCCCACAATGGTGGCCATGCGCTGCATCTGCTCATTCGCCTGGAGGATAACGTCCGGATTGCCCGGCTCCGTCAGTGCCCGCTCAAGCAGTGGATGCTCTGCCATCAACTCGGGGACCGGGAGATACCGGTTCAACTCGTTGGCAACCAGCTGCCGGTAACGGAACGACTCCTCCAGGCTTTCCTGCTCCACCTGCCGGTATCCGACCCAGCCACCAAGCAGCCAGGACACCACCAGTGTGGCAACGAAAACAAGAACAGCACCGATCCGGTAGGACATAGCATCCGGTTCCTGAACAACCGCGGAAAGCCGCTAGAGTATAGGCAGGCTGAGGCCAGAACAACCGTAGCCTGGCTTGCAGGGTTCGGTTGTTCTGCCGCAGATCCTCGCAGCTACGCCTCTTTACACGGCACCTGCCGTGGCGAGGCGTGCTTTGCGCTGCTTCTGGATAACGAACGCGAGAATTGCCAGGGCAATACCGGTGAGATCTGTCCAGAGACCACCCTCGATCATCAGCAACGCGGCCGCAATCAGAAGGGCGCGGGTTACCCATGAAGCAGAGACCCTCGCAAACCAGCCCAGCACGCCGCCAGAGAGCATGTAGACGCCAAAGGTTGCCGTTACCAGTGCCCTGGCGATTTCGAACCACCCCGCTTCCATCAACAACGCGCCGTTGTAGAAGAACATGAAGGGCACGATGAACGCCGCAATGCCAATCCGGAACGAGGCCACGGAGGTTTCCATGGCATTGGCGCCAGAAATCCCTGCCGCGGCATAGGACGCAAGCGCAACGGGTGGCGTGATCGCGGACACCACGGCGAAGTAGAACACGAAGAAGTGCGCGGTCAACGGCTCAATGCCCAGCTGGACCAGGCCCGGCGCTACCACCGAGGCGGCAACCGCATAGGCCGCCGTGGTCGGCATCCCCATACCCAGCAGAATGGAAATGAACATGGCAAAGATCAGCGCCAGCAACTGGCTGGTGGCAGCAACGTCCAGCAACAACACGGAGAAGCGTGCGCCGACTCCGGTCAGGGAGATAACGCCAACGATCACCCCGGCCGCCGCGCACACCACGATAATCTGGATCGCCATGTAGGACGCGATTTCCAGCGCCTGCAGGATATGCCTCGGTCCCATCTTGTTGGGAGACAACCAGCTCACCACAGCAGCTGAAACAGTCGCCAGGGTGCCCGCCCGGATCACCGAATAGCCCATGAACAGAGCCACGATCAATATGATGATCGGCACGAACAGGTAGCACTGCTTCATCATGGTTTTGAGCTTCGGCAGCTCATCTTCACGCATGCCGCGCATGCCTGTCTTGGCGGCCTCAAAATCCACCATGAAGTAGACCGAGGCAAAATACAGAATCGCCGGAATAATCGCGGCAATGGCAATCTCGGTGTAGGGAATGCCGGTGATCTCCGCCATGATAAAGGCGCCGGCCCCCATGATCGGCGGCATGATCTGCCCGCCGGTGGACGCAGCCGCCTCGACAGCGCCGGCGGACTGCTTGCTGTAGCCCACCTTTTTCATCAACGGTATCGTCAACGAACCGGTGGATACCACGTTGCCAGCACTGGTGCCGTTGATCATGCCCATCAAACCGGATGCGAAGATCGAGACCTTGGCCGGGCCACCCCGGGAACGACCGGCTGCTGCAAATGCGAAGTTCACAAAGTAGTCGCCCACCTTTGAGGACTGCAGAAAGGCGGCAAAAATAATGAACAGAATGATGTAGGTCGAGGACACAGCGGTGGTCGGCCCGAGGATACCCGCGTCGGTGTAGACCTGACTGAAAAACCGCTGCACCGAGAGCCCCGGGTAACCAAGAAATCCAGGCAGATAGGGTCCGGCGAAAACATAGGCCAGAAACACCAGGCCGATGATCACCAGGGCCATCCCCGCCACACGCCGGGTGAGTTCCATGATCAGGGCGGTGCCGGCAATCGCTGCAAACGAGATACCCACCGGCGCAAAGGAGGTGCCGGTCGACATCCGCATGGAGGTGTTATAAACCACCAGGAAATAGGCAGCCACGGCCAGGGAGCACACGATCAACACCAGATCGGGCACGCTGAATACTGATCGCTCGCGCTGATGAAACCAGCTCATGACGATACCAACACCGGTCGCTGCCAGCAGCGGCCAGCCAAAGTGCCATACCTCCAGTTCAACCGGAATCCGCATGGCGCCGTTCTGAACCATCTGCCAGAACGAAAACGTCTGATACAACACATAGAGAGCCGGCAGCATGGCACCGGCACTGATCCAGGTTGTCCACCGGTAGCGGGCGCCGCCCTCTTCCGAAGACACGAATCGGGCGCCGGCAAACAGAACGAAACCCAGCACCAGGGCACCGGCAATGTGCACAATCCGGAACGACCAGGTTTCCAGGGGCGCTATGTTCAGGGAATACAGGTGAAAGGCTGAATAGGCTATCGCCAGCAGCGCGACGAATTTCAGCAGGCCGCCTTCGAAAAGCCGGCGATTGGCTTCGACCGGTTCCTCGTCCACGTTGTGCGAGAGTACATGGTCCTCGCCCACTTCAATGTCCGGAAGGTCTTTGGAGTTTTGTTCGGTAGTCATGACACACCCTGCTTGCAGGCAAATCGGAGCCAGAACTCGGCTGGCCATACATTGCAGGAGGCTGCAGGGCAGCCTCCTGCTCGAGCACTGTTACTTGATCTGGCTGTCTTCGATCGGGTAACCGTTCTCGTTAAACCAACGCGCAGCGCCCGGGTGCCAGGGCAGGA
Source organism: Marinobacter sp. (assembly GCA_033721635.1). Lineage (GTDB taxonomy): Bacteria > Pseudomonadota > Gammaproteobacteria > Pseudomonadales > Oleiphilaceae > Marinobacter. Next base: position 6,855 of record JAWWAT010000114.1, read on the forward strand.
CGTTGTTCTTCGTGTAGTTCTCGGGTACCGAATTGCGGGCCGCCTTGTGGATGGAGACCATCTTGTCGTTGTTCTCCATGGTCAGCTTGGTGATCTCATACACGAAGCTTTCCGCCACGTCACAGTTGACCATGGCGAAGTTCCACATGGACACCACGCGGGACGGCGCATCCAGAGACTGGTAGGTGGATGCCGGAATGATGAACTCCGACACAGGGAAGTTGCTGATAATGGTCTCGGCCTCGGCATCGTTCATGCCGATGATGTTCACGTCGGTTTGAACTTCCAGCTGGCTGACCGCAGGAATGGGGATACCTGCCGCGAAAGCGACAACATCAATCAGGCCGTCCTGAAGCTGCCCCCCCAGATCAGACCAGCTGCCGTTACGACGCTCAAAGTCCACGCCCAGGGCTTCCATCATGCGCGGGAAGTAGGTGTCGGAGGTGGAACCCGCCGGGCCAAACCCAATGGTCGCGCCTTCAGGAATATCGGCAATGGAGGTGATGCCGGAGCTGGAGAGCGCGGTAACCGAGAACGGCGTCTCGTACATCGGGAACATGGCGCAAACGTTGTCCATCTTCATTCCCGGTGCAAGCGGGCTATTGCCTTCCATGGATTCCCGCGCCGGCCCCATGGTGGTCAGACCAAACTTCAGGTCGCCGGTATGCACCAGCGCCATGTTCTGCACCGGCCCGCCGGTGATTTCCGCGCCACCGGAGACGCCCAGGTTTTCAGCCACAAAGTTGGCCCAGCCGGAACCATAGGCAAAGTAGGTCCCACCCTGGCTGGCAGTACCAACGGTGAAGTTGCTCGGCCAGTCTGAACGGTCCTGGGCTGCTGCGGGGGTTGCGACGGCGAAGGTGGAGGCGAATGCTACCGCCATTACGGCTTGGGTTTTCATAAAAACTGCTCCCGTTTCATTTTGTTTGTTGGGTGCTCAACGAAGCTCTGACAGCTTCGGTGGGTATCTCCAACAGCAAGGAGCAGACCAGTTCCAATTTAGCTATTTAAAACAGGGCATTAGTACGATATGAAAAGGATTCAGGAAGCGGAAATGGGTGGATACCCACCCACTACAAAAAGCCAATGGGTGAAACCCGACACGTGAGGCGATTACCGAAAGAATCGTTCGTTCAGTGCTACCAGCGTCCCTGCAAGGTTGCGACAATCCGACGGCTACCGGCCCGGTCCCGGTGCTCACAGAGATAAATCCCCTGCCAGGTTCCCAGGGCCAGATGGCCGTGGTTGACTGGCAGGGTCAGCGATGGGCCGATCAGAATGCTCTTGATGTGAGCCGGCATATCGTCCGGCCCCTCCATGACGTGCTCATAGTGCGGCGCATTCTCCGGAACCATGACACTGAAGTGGCGTTCCAGATCTCCCCGCACGTCCGGGTCAGCGTTCTCGTTTACAGCCAGGGAAGCGGAGGTATGCTGGATGAACAGGTGCAGCAAACCGACTTCACAGTTTGTAAGGTCTGGTGCCTGGGCCAGGATTTCATTGGTTACCAGATGAAAGCCGCGTGGCAGCGGCGACAACTCGATAAACGACTGATCCCAGATCATGACATCCCTCTCGTTTATTTCTGGCGGTCATCCCAGGGATGTACCGGAACCACGTCGTCGCCGACATCCCCCTCGTAGCTGCTCCGGAAATAATCCATGGCCTTTTCCGCCTCGCTCAGCTCGTCAAAACGGGCAACGTGATAAATGGCCTCGCCCTCATTCACCAACGGCAGGTTATTTACGCAGATTACGATACCCGAGCAGGGTGACACCACGGCCGTTTCCGACTCACCAAAGGGATCCGCCACCATGGCCAGACGCTGCCCCTTGCGCACCTTCTGCCCCAGCCGGGCAACCGGCCGCATGATGCCGTCGATATCCGCCCGCACCCACTGGGAGTTGGCGGCGGTTTCTGAGCGTTTTCTTGGTGCCTTGGGCCCTTTCTTTGCCGGGATCATTTCCAGCTCACGCATGACCCGAATCACGCCTTTCACGCCGCTGCCGATCACGACATCATCAAAGCGCAGCGCCTCGCCTCCCTCAAAAGTGATCACCGGTATATCCTGTGAATCAGCGTACGCACGAAGACTGCCCTCGCGCAGGCCGGAGTTGATAATGATCGGTGCACCGAAAGCCTCGGCCATCCGCACGGTTTCCGAGTTCTTCAGCTCGGCACGAATTTGCGGC
>JAWWAT010000115.1:0-8987 GCA_033721635.1 Marinobacter sp.
CCAACGCCGACCATGACCGACATGGGCGTGGCCAGGCCCAGGGCGCAGGGGCAGGCAATGATCAGCACCGTGGTGGCTGCGACCATCATGTGAACCACCGCCGGTTCCGGCCCGACGTTGTACCAGACCAGCGCGGCGACCACCGCAACCAGCATCACGGTCGGGACGAAGACCGACGAAATCTTGTCGGCAAGCCGCCCTATGGCAGGTTTGGATCCCTGGGCCTTCTTAACCAGTTTAATGATCTGCGCCAGGGCCGTTTCACTGCCCACGCGGGTGGCCTCGTAGACAATCGAACCGTGGGTGTTCAGCGTGCCGGCGGACACCTCATCACCCTGCGATTTGCTGACCGGCATGGGCTCACCGGTAAGCATGCTTTCGTCGATGCGGGTCGAGCCTTCGGCAATCACGCCATCCACCGGCAACTTTTCGCCCGGGCGGACCCGGATATGATCACCCTTGCGAACCTCTTCCACCGGGAGATCCTGCTCTTCACCGTTGCGGATTACCCGCGCGGTTTTCGCCCGCAGGTCCAGCAAACGACGCACTGCCTCCGAGGTTTTGCCCTTGGCCCGCAACTCCAGAGCCTGACCCAGGTTGATCAGGCCGATAATCATCGCCGACGCCTCAAAATAGACATGGCGGGCCATCTCCGGCAATGCCCCCGGGATACTTGCCACGACAATGGAATAGAGCCAGGCGGTGCCGGTACCCAATGCAATCAGGGTGTCCATATTGGCATTGTGGTGCCGGAACGCCTTCCAGGCGCCAGTGTAAAAATGCCCGCCGGTGGCGGCCATCACGATCAGGGTCAGCACGCCCAGGCCGAGCCAGGTGCCCTGGTTGGCGTCGGTCACCATCATGGTGCCGAACCCCATGCCCCAGACCATCAGCCCGAGCCCGAGGCCCAGGCTGACGGCCATCTTCACCAGCAGTGTCTTGTACTGCTTGCGGTCTTCCTCCTGTTTACGATCATCGGCCTCGTCTTCATCCTCGATGACGCTGGCGCCGTAGCCGGCACTCTCAACCGCTTTAACCAGAGCGTCGGCACTGGCTCTGCCGGTAGCCGTGGCAGTGTTATCGGCCAGGTTCATGTGGGCATGGCTGATACCGGAAACCGACATCAGGGCTTTTTCGATCGTGTTGACGCACGACGCGCAGGTCGCACCGGTCACCGACAGATGAATCTGCTCGTCCGCGCTCGTTGTTGATTCAGTGCCTTGCTCAGGCGAATCCTCAACAGCAGCCCCTTTCTCGGAATCGCCGCCGGTATCGGCGATGCTCCGGTTCTCGGAAGAACAGCAACTGCCCGGCTCGGCATCTTCCTGGAGCGGCTCAGCCGGGTAGCCGGTCTCGGTAACGATACGCGCCGCCTCAGCAGCATCCACGCCTTCCGGCAGGGCCACGGTCTGCTTCTGGAGATCAACCTCGACCAGCTCGGTATCGCCGGTCAAAGGCTCCAGCGCGTTACGAATCTTCTTAACACAGCCCTGGCAGGAAGCCCCGGAAATGCTGAGTGTGGTTTGTAAAACAGGTGTGTCAGTCATCCAGAATCACCCCTCGCTATGTTCATTTGCCCCGCAACAGGGCGCCGGATCATCCCAGTGTTCGATCAACCGGCAAATGGTATGGCCATCGGGCGTACCGTCCGGCATGTCCTGCCAGGCAGCCAGTGCGGTCGTCATCCGTTTGCGCAGCTGCTGCAGCTCGCGTATTTCCCGCTCAACCTCCGCCAACCGGTGCTGGAACACATCACGAACCATCGGACACGGCGAATGATGATCATCCGCCTGATCCAGAATCTGACGGATCTCGGGCAACGAAAAACCCAGCTGCCGGGCCTTCCGGGCAAATCGAAGCCTCCGGAGATCCTCGGTGTCGTATTGCTGGTAGTTGTTGGCCGGGTTACGGGTCGGCTGAAGCAGTTTCTCCCGGGTGTAGAAACGCACCGTATCCGGATTTACCCCAGCGGCTTGTGCAATCTCTTTGACTTTCATTTGCCTAAACTCCCCAAAAGGAGACTGTCGGGAAATATCGCTACAGTTGGTGGAGTGTCTGTGCGGGGTGGGGTTCCGAAAATGCTCTGAGCCATGGATGGCTCAGCGCAAGCGTACATGGATGTACTCGCAGCGGTTTTCGGAAGCCCACCCCGCACAGACACGGCGAACTCCAAAAATATTAAAGATAGACTAAAACCTGTGAGCAACTCACAGGTCAAAGGTTTTTTAGGGCAACTTGAGGATGAGGTATTGGGTACGCAGGTGGTTTGCAATCGGAGACGGCTCTAGCCAGCTGGGTGCGGAGTTTTAGAATGTAGTTGTTCTGTTGGGAGGTATGGGCTTAGCGCAGTGTCAGCCCTTTGTCGGGCGGAAGTTCGCCCGGCTTTTTTTAGGAAATTTTCACCAGGTAGTTTGGCAAAGAAGGCTCTGGAATAACGGATAGGGACTTCATCCTTTCCAAAGTCCTGGTTTCTGCGTTAAGTAAGTGACCATGAAGATGCTCGGATGCTTCAGAGTGCTTCCCGGCGATCAGCAACTCAATAATAGCAAGGTGCTCGCGAAGGCCAGGTTTTTCAACTGACGCCCTTACTGCGTCGCTAAAAACCAGCCCGACAACCAGAGGCGTCAAACTCTGATTGATAAACTTGGCGATTTTTTTATTCGGGTTGAATGAGTGGCATCGCTGATGGAGGTCAGCTTCAATTGTTTCCAAAAGACTCTGATTCTTGTCCTCTGGGCTTTGCGTAAGAGCTTCCTCGAGGCGAACTTTCATCTGCTCAAGGAGTTCCACCGGAATCAATGGTCCGCAGGTTTCAAGGGAGTAGGGCTCTAACAGCCTTCTTGTTTCAAAATCCTGCTTTACATCCCGAGCCGTGAGCGGCCCTGTAATCCAGTGCCCGGTACGGTCTTTTCCAACAAGCCCTTCGTCCATCAGTTTGCTGAGAATTTCCCTGGAGATCGTCCTGCTGACTCCAAAATGCTGAGAATGTTTTTCAGAGCGGATCCTGAATTGACCAAACGTCATAGCGATTGAGGTGGATCTTTTAGTCGCTCTGTAGACATCGTCAATAATATTAGACTCTGCGGGAGCGCTAGTCTGGGCTTTGTCGTCCAAACCAAGCGTCTCGGGGCGAATATCCTCCCTCAGGATGATGTCAGAGTTGTCGGTTTTGTAGCCTCTGCCTTCGAACTTAAACAGCTTGCCTTCTTCATGCAGCTCGGCCAGGGCACGCCTCACCGGGGCTCGACTTGTTTTGAAGATCTCAGCGATTGGTCTCTCGAGAATAACCTGTCCTTCCGGAAAAGCTCCCCTTTCAAGCGCCGCTTCCAGTGCGTTCTTGATGACCTCAAAATTCGGTTTTTTCCCACTAGCCCTTTGTTTTGCCAATGCCTTTTTCCTCTCAAAACGCTTGTCGGAGCATAGCGACTTTGCACTGTAATGCAAATTGGACCTAACAGAGCCTCGCTAATCACAAATAGGTATTGTATCCAATAGTCATTTTCAGCTATCTTTCAAAAACAGAACAATACCTGGAAGGCAATTGTGATGAGAATCAGCGAAATTCTTCGTGAGGGGTCCCTAAGAAGTCGAATTGAGGCTCTTAGCTTTGGGATGAGGTCTGGGCGGTTAAGTCCGGTCGATGTTTTGAGGGATGCTCGATTCAAACAATGGTATTCGAAGAACCAAGGAATCCTGGTGAGGCCTCTGGGAGAAGCCCCTTTCGAACAGGCTCGCTCCAGTGAAAAAAGGTACCTGAATGATGAACAATTTGGATTGCTCGACGGCATTCTTTTCGGAGTAAAAGATCTCATTGATGTCGAAGGATTCACCACTTCCCGCGGCTCTCATGTATACAGGGATGCACCCCCGGCGAAGAGAAGTGCCGAGGCCGTCGAAAGACTTGGTTTTCAGGGAATGGTCTTCGGCGGGAAGACAAATTTGTCCGAGTTGGCGTTTTCAGGAGTTGGGACAAACGACTTATTTGGCACTCCCATTAATCCAAGAGCAACTACCGGGAAATACATCACGGGTGGTTCGTCTTCGGGAAGTGCCGCAGGTGTCGCCTCCGGCCTGTGGCCCGTATCACTGGGTACTGATACCTCGGGATCGTCCCGGATACCCGCTGCGTTTTGTGGTGTCGTCGGATTCAAGCCCTCTTTCGATAGATACCCTTTGAGGGGAGTGGCCCCTCTGGCCCCCTCGCTGGATCATTTAGGTATAAATTCCCTAACCGTGCAGGACTGCATCATTCTGGATCAGGCCCTGAGAGGTCTGGCCCCAATACCAAAAGTTCGCATGCTCTCAGAGCAAACCGAGTTTCTGGTACCACGAAACAAGTCGATCCAGCCACGTGATCCGCTCATCAAAGAGAATTTTGATAAAACCCTGAACCTGTTATCCAACCTTGGGTTCGAGATTCACGAAGTTGATTTTTCACCCTACGCAGAAGTTGACCGGCTCTTTGAAATACATGGAAGCCTGGTCGCTCATGAGGCGGCCCAGCAGTACGAAGAACTATTTAAGACCGGACTGATTTCGTACCTCGACCCGAAGATCTCGCAAAGGCTGAAAGAAGGCTCGCTACTCAACCCCAAGAGCTATGTACTCTTGCAGAAAATAAGAAGAAACCTGCGAGCAGAGCTGTCTTCCAGTCTTGGTAACAAGATCCTTCTCCAGCCGACAGTAAAAATTCTACCGCCTGCTATTGAATCGGTGCTGCAGGGCGTCGAGGAGTTCAAGACGTTCAACAAACTCATCCTCGGCAACACGATGTACGCGAATTACCTTGGGATGCCAGCGATAGCCATTCCGAATGGTCACGCCCCCAATGGGTTTTCAACGTCTATTCAGTTGTCTGCAGCGTCCGGCAAGGACGATTTCCTTCTCAGGACTGCGCTCTTCCTGGAAGCAGCGCTATCAAAACAAAACATTTACACACCAGACACAGTCTCTCATTGAGGTGATCCCGATGAAAAAAATAATGGTTGCTTATGGAGTAGATCTTGATGCCGTAGCCGGTTGGCTTGGCTCCTATGGAGGCGAAGATTCACCCAGCGATATCTCCAGAGGCGTTTTCGCGGGCGAAGTCGGCACTCCGCGACTGATTGATCTGTTTGATCGGTTCGGGATCAAAGCTTCCTGGTTTGTTCCTGGTCACTCGATTGAAAGCTTTCCGAATCAGTTTATGGAGATCGTAGAGGCAGGGCACGAGGTTGGGTTGCACGGCTACAGTCACGAGAACCCGATTTCAATGACGTACGAGCAAGAGCGTGACGTCCTGGATAAATCCATTGAACTGGTGGAGCGCTTCAGTGGACAGCGGCCAGTTGGATACGTCGCGCCATGGTGGGAATTCAGCCAAAACACCGCTGATCTTTTGCTTTCTCGCGGCATCAAGTACGACCACAGCCTGATGCACCACGACTTCCAACCCTATTACCTAAGAAAGAATGATCGTTGGACGAAGATCGACTACTCAAAGGATGCCGCAGAGTGGATGAAACCGATCGAAAGAGGGCAGGTGACTGACCTCCTTGAGATCCCTGCCAATTGGTACCTGGACGATGAAGTCCCAATGATGTTTGTGAAAAACCAGGCAAACAGCCATGGGTTTGTCACACCACGGCAAATTGAAGAGTTGTGGAAGGACCAGTTTGATTGGGTATATCGAGAATACGATTTTGCGGTTTTTCCAATGACGATCCATCCAGATGTTTCGGGAAGGCCTCAAGTCCTTCTTATGCACGAAAGGTTAATTGATTACATTTTAAGCCACGAGGGTGTTGAGTTCTGTACTTTTAAAGAAATTATGGAACAAGCACCGTCCTATATGTGAAATGGAGTATGTGATGAAGACTATAAAAAATAGCAACACAGAAGAATTAACAGTCTTGGGAACATCAGTTACGCATTTGGAAGTAATAAAGAAAAAGGCTGAGTCAGATCTTGGGTTTCCAATTAAGTACATCACATTGGACGGTACTGAGGCGCAGCGGGTTGCTGCGCTGAGTCCCCACAAGTTTGATGTATACGATCAGTGGTTTCATGACCTTGATTTGATTTGGCCGACTAAAAGCTTGCAAGCGTTAGATATCAACAGGATTGCTCATTGGGATGACATATCTGAGTCCCTCAATAGTTTAAGAGTTTCTTGCGATTCCAAAGGAACTCCGGGAGGGAATCCATTTTCAAGACTTTTTATCGATTCAGCGGACCGTTTAACCGGAGATTGCACGGGCCATTTGAGCATGTTGCCAACGGTCTACAACGCCGACACCTTTGCCATGGTTGGTAAAGCAACGGAATCCGCCAATAGTTGGGCAGCTTTATTTGATCCCGACTTCTCCGGCCACGTGAGCATCCAGAACGATGCGGCGATCGGTGTCATCGACTGTTATCTCGCATACCAATCGTACTCCGGGAAAAATTTTAAGGATCCGGGAAATTTTGAAATTCCTGAAATAGACGAATTGATCGATTTTCTTTTGGGATTAAAAAAGAAAAAGCATTTTGCACAGTTCTGGAAAGAAGAAGCTGAAGTGGCTAATGCGATCAATGCTAAACGAGTTCAAATATCAAGTATGTGGTGGCAAGGCTTCGTTTATCTTCGCCGCCTCGGAATAAACATCAATATGTGTACGCCAAAGGAAGGATATCGCGGTTGGTTTGGCGGACTCTCAATATCCAGTGAAGCGCAGGGTAAAAAGCTTGATATGGCATATCGCTACTTGAATTGGTGGCTTGACGGATTTGCCGGCGCTTCGATGACCAGAAACGGTGCATATGTCGCAAACCCGAAAAGCACCAAGAAGTTTCTGGAAAAGGATGAATGGAATTATTGGTACGAAGGTCGTGAGACCAAAAAATCCCTTAAAGATCCGTTTGGCAACAAAATCATTGACCCAGGGGAGGTGCACGAAGGCGGAAACTATCTCGACCGCAGATCAAATATAGCAATTTGGAATTCGGTGATGGACGAACACAACTATCTCTCAAGACGATGGTTGGACGTTCAAGAATGAAGTTTGATCAAACTACAAGGATAAGGCTATGAACAGTCAAACTAACAAAGACGAGCTGGAGAGTCATGGCGACTACGCATTAACAGCGGTCCCTCTTAATGCAAGAAGGGGCTTTATTTCTATGACAGCGGTAATGCTGGGATTCACATTCTTTGCGTCGAGCATGTGGACCGGCGGTACGTTAGGCCAGAACTTCAGTCTTTGGCCCGATCTTTTGCTGGTTATTCTTGGTGGCAACCTGCTACTTGGGATATACGGCTCACTTCTGGCGTACGCCGCATCTAAAACCAACCTTTCAACGCATGTTCTATTGTGGCATTCCTTCGGCGTTAAAGGATCGAAGCTTCCCTCTTTCATGTTGGCCATAACGCAAATCGGATGGTTCGGCGTGGGGATAGCGATGTTGTCCGCCCCCATTACCAAGTATGTGGGCATTCCTTATGTTCCTCTGCTATTGGTGGGCGGTTTAGCAATGACCTATACCGTAGCGGTCGGTTTCAAGGCCATTGAGCTGCTCAGTATGATTGCGGTTCCGGCCATACTTATTCTCGGCTTTACTTCTGTCTTCAAGGCCATCTTCGACGCGCCCGAAGGTATCGATACGCTCCTTTTCTCAGAGCCCAGCGGGTCTATGACGATTGCTGTCGGGATGTCACTCGCGGTTGGTTCATTCATCAGTGGGGCGACACTTACTCCGGACTTTGTTCGCTTCTCAAAGAATAAGCGAATCGGTGTTTTTTCTACTGCAATCGGGTTCGTGTTCGGTAACAGCCTGATGTTCATTTTTGGCGCTGTCGGCGCAATCGCCACTGGGGTTTCGGACATTGCAGAGGTTCTGGCTCTTCAAGGCCTGTTGGGTGCTGGGATTATTTTGCTCGTCCTCAATATCTGGACAACCAACGACAACGCCCTCTACGCGTCAGGTCTTGGGTTGGTGAATATTACCGGCCTGAAGCGATCCCACCTGGTATGGGCTGCTGGCATATTCGGTACAGTCGCATCGGACTTTTTGTACAACAACTTCATAGGATGGCTCAGCTTCCTGAGCGTGTCGCTGCCACCGATCGGTGGGATCATCATTGCCGATTTCTTCTTCCGTGCCAGAACAAATTACCCAGCCGTTGAGAGCTTCAATCCACAAAAATTCAACGGAGTTGCGATCGTCGCCTGGTTGATTGCAATTGCCGTCTCGGTGGCATCGCCGGAGAAGGGAATTTTCAGTGTCGCCCCTTTGAATGCCATCGTTGCGACCATCGTTAGCTATGCAATTCTGACCGCCGCCCTTGAGAAGGTAGCGAGAAGGGCCGTTCCGAAATCAGCAGAGGCTTAGGAATCATCATGAACGAGAACTCTCTCAGTTTTGCTCCAGGGATCTCTGAAGGCAGTAATGATTCTCTGACTAGCGCAATTTCCTCAGATGGGATTCCCAGTCTGGGAAAATGGTACAAAGTTCCGGCTCGTTGTGGTGTGGCCGTGCGCCTGAAAAAAGGCAACACACTCGAGTTGAGGAATGACAGCGGGAGCCAGGTCTGTGATTTCTGGGCTTTCAAGGAAGATAACCTGCACGAATCGTTATCTATGGAGCATTGCAGGACTCATCTGGGAAGGAACTCGATCAGGGAACAGGACGAATTGGTCACGAACTGGCGGCGTCCCGTGTTGAAGGTGCTTAGTGACACCTCTCCGGGTGTGCATGACATGCTAATCGCTTCCTGTGATCTCAATCGGTACAAGGGGCTAGGGGTTGATGGCTATCACGATAACTGTACTGACAACCTGAGGATGGCACTCGCAGCAATCGGTGAGACTGCCACGCATCTTCCATCGCCTCTGAACTTATGGATGAACGTAGGGGTTGGTGAGGATGGTGCCATTGAGTTTCTTGCACCGATTTCTAAGGCAGGCGATGTGATTGAGTTTGAGGCATTAGACGATCTGATTGTTGCGATGTCTGCTTGCCCTCAG
>JAWWAT010000116.1:0-8869 GCA_033721635.1 Marinobacter sp.
AGTGCCTTTGCGGCGGGGTGAAATTCAGGATTAAGGGCAGTATTCCCAACCTCTACCAATGCCACTGCTCCCTCTGCCGGAAGGTAACGGGATCGTCGGCGACTGCAGCAACTTTTGTGAAGCAGGAGGACTTTCGCTGGCTGTCTGGTCAGGAAAAAATCTCTTCTTTCCAGAAGCCAACAGGCTATCGCAGTGATTTCTGCTCTGTCTGCGGTAGCCCAGTGCCAAACCAACTGAGGGGCATGGAGTTGGTTTGGGTTCCTGCAGGCCTCATGGAGGAGTCATTTAAAGCGGCCGTGAACGTGCATCTTCACATGGGCTCAGCGGCCTCCTGGGAGCGTGATTCCGGGGAATGCGTCCGCCTGGAGGGGGGCCCCGAGAGCCTTGAATCCCTGCAGGTAGCATTGAAGGAACGCCCCAGTGCCTGAACTGAAAACCGTCGGCCTGTTCATCATCACTGCCTTGGCCGAGATCGTTGGCTGCTACCTGCCCTATCTTTGGCTTCGAGAGGGCAAGAGCATCTGGCTTCTGGTGCCAGGCGCTCTGAGCCTGGCCGCGTTTGCCTGGTTACTCTCCCTGCATCCTACAGCCGCCGGCCGGGTGTATGCTGCCTACGGCGGTGTGTATATCTTCATGGCCATTCTCTGGCTTTGGGCTATTGATGGTATCCGGCCAACCGTCTGGGATCTGGTGGGGTCCGGCGTTGCGTTGGTGGGCATGGCGATCATCATGTTTGCGCCGCGAAGCGCATAGTGAGCACGGAGGCGATTCGATCAAATTAAAAATTTCAGACCTTAGGGCGTGAGCCCCTCGCCGTGTAATGACGTACAGTCATTATACGTTCGAAGTGCTTCCTCCAACATAAAGACGATGATGATCCTTTATACCATGCGACGTTTTTCGAATTGGCTTTTCGCATTGCTGCTACTGATTCCCCTCTCAAGCCACTCAGAGACGGCCGACTGGCGAACAGAGGTTTCTAGGGAGGCTGCGAAGCTCGAGCGTCTTCACACCCTGATTGTTGTCCATGAGGGCCAGGAATTTCTGGCACTGGATCTGAATAGCGTCGGCCTGGACACCCCAACCAACATCAAGTCTCTCTCCAAGACAGTGCTCGCCGCGTTGGTCGGTATCGGCATCGAAAAGGGCGTGTTCGAGGGAACCAATCAACCGGTTATCGAAACTCTCGGTGACCGCGTGCCAGCCTCCGCTACCGAGGGTGTGGAGCAAATAACATTGGGGCATCTGTTGTCCTTGCAGGCCGGGTTGCAGCGAACATCAGGTCGCTACTATGGGCCTTGGGTGAACAGCGACAACTGGGTGCGCCACGTGCTCACGCGCCCTTTTGTCGATGAGCCGGGTGGGCGCATGCTCTATTCCACAGGCAGTAGCCACCTACTTTCTGCAGCGCTTACCGAAAGCTCTGGCAGGAGTACGCTTGCACTGGCCCGCGATTGGCTTGGTGAGCCTCTGGGTATCGCCATCCCGGCTTGGGGCCGCGATCCGCAGGGTATTTATTTCGGTGGCAACAATATGCTCCTGTCGCCTCGAGACCTGGCAAAAATAGGCGAGCTATATCGCAATCAGGGGCGTGTTGGCGACCGGCGCCTTTTTTCGGAGGACTGGGTTAGCGAATCCTGGGACGAACGGGCCAGATCAGCCTACACCGATGATCCCTATGGCTACGGTTGGTTCCAGCAGCCTCTCGCAGGCGAAATGGGGTACTACGGGCGGGGATATGGCGGCCAGGTGCTTTATGTAATGCCTGCTCGCCAATTGACCGTGGTGATGACGTCAGATCCTACCCCACCATCGCCAGGTTCGGCCTTTTTGCGCCGCCAGTTCAGGTTAATTGAGGACCACATAATCCCCGCCCTTGAGAACTGAGCCGGCCGTCAAAACTTCATTTCCTCAACTATACTCACCTGTGGCAAACACCAGGGAGGAAATGAGATGAACAGGATCGCAATTACGCTGTTTTCAGCTCTCTTGATCGCGCCATTGGCGGCGCTGGCAGAGAGCAAGATGTCTGAGGCACCGGCCAATGCCGGTGTGTATTTCGTCCAGCCAACCAATGGCGCAACCGTCGACCAGACCTTCAAGGTTGTCTTTGGGCTACGTAACATGGGCGTGGCACCTGCTGGAATCGAGAAATCCGGCACCGGGCACCACCACTTGTTGATCGATACCGATATACCGTCAGATTTGAGCAAACCGCTCCCGGCGACTGATCACGTCAAGCACTTCGGCGGTGGACAAACCGAAACTGAGATCACGCTAACGCCGGGCAAACACACGCTGCAGCTTTTGGTGGGTGACCACATGCACGTGCCCCACAACCCGCCCGTGGTCTCTGAGAGAATCACGGTGATGGTGGAGTAAGACGGCCCCCTGAACGGAATGGCCAATATAGAGTTGCATTTCAGTCAATCCCCGGGGCGTTCGATCGTGGTACTGTGAGCGCAAATAATCGGAACGATTCCAGGGGATAGCTGATGCGAAAGAACATTCTGATTACCGGTGCCAGCACCGGTCTCGGGGAAGGCATGGCCCGCGAATGGGCCGCCAAAGGTTGTAACCTGGCGCTTTGTGCACGGCGGGCTGACAAGCTGGAAGCACTGCAAAGGGAATTGCAGCAGGCCCATCCGAATATCCGGGTGCTGGTTCGCGGTCTTGATGTCTGCGATTACGACCAGGTGTTCGAGGTTTTCCGTGGCTTCCGGGATGAACTGGGCAGTCTTGATCGGGTGGTGGTCAATGCGGGTATTGGCAGCTCACAGCCCATCGGTCGTGGCCATTTTGCTGCCAACCGTCGCACCGCCGAGACCAACTTCATCGCCGCCATTGCCCAGAGCGAGGCGGCCATGGAGATTTTCCGCGAGCAGAACAGCGGCCACCTGGTGTTGATGTCGTCAGTGAGTGGTGTGCGCGGCTTCCGCGGGCCTCTTAACGTGTACGCCGCCACCAAGGCTGCCGTGGCCTCTTTGGCAGAAGGTCTGCAACTCGATACCAAGGGTAAGCCGATCAACGTCAGCAACATTATGCCCGGCTACATTCTCACGGATATTAACCGGGACACTAAAAACGCGCCCTTCCGTGTGGATCTGGAAACCGGCGTAAAGGCCCTGGTGAAAGCCATCGAATCCGAGAAACGCCGGGCCTACGTGCCCTGGTGGCCATGGACGCCGCTGAGCTACGTATTGAAGTCCCTGCCCTTCGGGATTTTCGCGAGAGCCATGTAGCCAGTCTGGGAACCATTTGATGATCAAATCCATCGCCCTGGCAACGCTGCTTGTCCTGTTGGTGGCCTTTCTCGGCTTTCAGTACTACATCACGTCAGTACCGGACCTCGAAGAGCCCGTTTCTGTGGAGGAAACCCGTTTCATCGAACGGGACAACTCGCTCCTGATAACGCTCCGTGGCAATGAAGGCCGCCACTTCACCCTGGGCCTGCGGGGGGACATAGAGAGCGAGCCTGAAGAAACCGCCCTGTTCTTTATCAGCAATCCGGACTTGGTGCCCTATGTATACTGGCCAGGGCTTCGCAGTAACGATGAGAAACGGGTACTAGAGCTGCTGGAAGACATTGTGGAGGCGCAAACGCAGAGCGACGCGGCTTTGCAGATTTACGAGGTACTGAAAAACCGGAACTGAAGCCTCCGGATTTACGAGGGCTGAAAAATGGCTGGGAAAGCGGGTCCAAGAACTCCCCCAGCCAGCGCCACGGTTGTGGCGACTTTCTAGCGCACTTTTGAAAGGAACTTCTGGGTGAGCGGGTTTTGCGGATCGGTAATCACCTGGCGTGCTTCACCGATCTCTGCAATCACACCCTCGTGGAAGTAAGCCACCCGATCAGAGACATCCCGTGCGAACCCCATTTCGTGGGTCACACAGATCATGGTCATCCCCTCTTCTGCCAACAGGCGCAGGGTATCCAGGACCTCGCCGACCAGCTCCGGGTCGAGCGCGGAGGTCACCTCATCAAGCAGCATGTAGTCAGGCTTCATGGCAAGAGCACGGGCAATCGCCAGGCGCTGCTGCTGGCCGCCGGACATTTTCGTGGGATAGACGTCGAACTTGTCACCCAGGCCGACGTGCTCCAACTCTTTCTTGGCAATTTCAATTGCCTCTTCCTTGCTCATTTTCTTGACGATTCTGGGCGCCAGTGCGGCGTTCTCCAGCACAGTCATATGAGGAAAGGAATTCCATTGCTGAAAGACCATGCCCAGTTTCTGGCGCAGCTTGTCCTTATTGGTCTCTTTGGCATGGACATCCACATCATCAACGAGGATCTTGCCCTTGTTGATGGGCTCAATGGCATTGATGCAATACAGGAGAGTCGACTTGCCACTGCCGGAGCCCCCGATAACGCTCACGACCTCGCCTTTCTTTACATCCAGGCTGACGCCTTTCAGTACTTCAAGATCGCCGAAGGATTTATGGACATTCTGTACGCTGATCATATTGCCATTTTCCTCTCAACATACCGGCCGTAGTGGGACAGCGGGTACGAAATAATGAAGTAAAAGATACCAACACCGATCAGGATCTCGAGCGGTTGCTGGGTTCTTGAAATCAGTTGCTCCGACGTGCGCAGCAATTCCATGTAACCGATGACCGAGACCAGGGCCGAGTCCTTGATTACACTGAGTGCAACACCCAGCCACGAGGGGAACACAGCACGCAAACCAATCGGCAACCGAATGTGGTAGATGGTTTGCCATTTGGTCATACCCAGTGAGCGCGCTGCCGTCTGCATTGAGGGACTGACGCTCTCAAAGCCACTGCGGAAAACCTCGCTCATGAAGGCCATGGTATACAGCGAAAGCACAATGGAGCCCGCAACAAACGGCGCCAGTGGATTCCCCATCGCACCGACAAAGGTGGAGAACAGAATAAGCTGGATGATCAGCGGAACACTTCTCAGCACGTCGAGCACGCTACCGAAAAGGACGTTGACGGCCTTGTTGCTCTCGGCGCGGAGAAAGCCGACGATCAATCCCAGAATAGTGCCCACCACGATGGCGACAACGGAGATGATGATGGTATTCCAGACACCGGTCAGGATCAGACCGCTATCGCTCCAGGACAGGGGTGTGAATAAAGAATTCATCAGATTTCCCCCTTGAAGAGTCTACGAGCGAGCAGCGATGAACCGAACAGCACCAGCTTGGTGATGATGAAGTACATGACAGCCGCCACAATGAAAAACTCCAGCGTTCTGAACGACAGTGACTGCAAACGCTGAGTCGTACCAGAGAGCTCGCTCATACCCACCAGAATGCCCAGAGAGCTCATCAGGATGGACCAGACAAACTGGTTGGTCATCGGGTGGTAGATGCGTCTCAGCATCTGCGGAAGGATGATGTATCGATACGTCTGGATACTGGTCATGCCCAGCGACTTGGAAGCGCTGTACTGGGTGCTCGGGATCGACTGGAAACCACCCCGGAACGTCTCCGTCAGGTAGCCCGCGTTGATGAAGACCAGTGCGCTCAGTACCGCCACGTAGGGGCTGAGGTGGATGCCAAATGCTCCAAGGCCAAAATAGGCCATGTAGATCTGGAACAGGGCCGGCGTATTCCGGGCGATCTCGACCCAGACCGTCGCAACCTGGCTGAAGAACTTCGTGTTATTCATTTTGGCGATCGCCAACAGTATTGCGATCACAACGCCCAGAAGCATCGCCAGAACGGATACGTGCAAGGTAACGAAGGCACCGTTCAGCAGCTGGGGCATGTTCTGGAACACAACGTTCCAGTGAAATTCGTAGTCCATACCTTGGCCATTTTATGAATGGTAGGAAACTCGACCAGAGCCCGGTAAGAAGGGCCTTGATCAGAATTTTAGGTCAGGACACCCGAGGGTGAGTGCCCGACCCGGGAACCAATGCAATGACGGCCGCCAGTTTGGCGGCCGTCGGTTCGGCGCTTACTTGTTGTCCCGCAGGGACTGAATCAGGTCGGCCGGCGCATCGGTACCGAAGTGCTTGTTGTAAGCTTCGTTCATGTTGCCGTCGCGAATCTGGCGTACCAGGAACAGGTTCAGGTAGTTGATCCACGCCACCTCATCACGCTTGGCGATGATGCCCACAACGTCGTCGTAGTTGGGAACGTAGGGTCCGGCTTCAAAGTCTTCGAACTCTTCGCTACGCAGTTTGGTCGCGATGTTGGTGTTGGTAGAGATGATTGCGTCGACCTTACCCTGGTAAAGACCCAGGTACGCATCGTTCTCGGATTTGAAGGAGGTGTAGTTGTCCTTGCCCCAGCCCTGCTGCTCTGCGTACGCGAGGTATTCGGTTTCGTAGGTGGTGCCGAGTGCCGCACCCACTTTCAGGTTCTTCAGGTCGTCGAAGGATTCAATGTTCTTGTCCTCGTTGGCGATAACCTGGAATTTGAACACGAAGTACGGGTAGGTGAAGCCAACGGTCTTGGCGCGCTCCAGTGTATCGGAGGTAGAACCGATAACCACATCAGTCTTGCCGGAAACCAGGGAGGGAATCCGCTCGCCCCAGGTCAGGTTGAGAACATTGACGTCTACGCCGAGCGCTTCGCCCAGGTCGTTACAGTAATCGACGTCAAAACCGGCCGGCTCGTTGTTCTCATCGAAGTATCCCATTGGTGGGAAATCCAGGACCACGCCACAGTTCAGAGTGCCACGTTGAATCACGGTGTCCAGCTGATCGGCTGTCGCGCTTACGGAAGTTACCGCAGCACATGCGAATACAAGCGGTGCTAGTTTGCGAATCATAGTTGTTCTCTCTTTTTTTCTTTCGTGGGCGAAAAGTGTGTGTCTGTTATGCCTACACAACACAGTTATGTGCAAAAAGCATACGTAAAAATACTACCGTAGATTATTTAGTGAAAATTTTTGAAATTTGCCATTTGGTAGGCAATTTTCCTTAATTTCTTCAATATAACCGGATTTTTTGAGCCTGCAACTCGTGACGGCGGCCAAAAAACGAACAAACGGTCATTTTTCATGTTCTTAGGTCTATGATTTAAATGATTTTTACACCTCCTTAATCAAAAAGACGAATTTATTACGATAGCAGGCCATTTTAACTGTCTCTGAGCAATACAGCGGGGTTTAACCGCATTGCCCTGAGCGTGGGCAGGAGTCCACCCAGCAGCGCCAGCGAGCTGACACCTCCGGCAACCAGTGCCCCAATCCACCATAAATCGCCTGCCGGCAGCTTCAAGGCGAGGTCAGCTACAGGTAAAGCAATTAGCGCACCAAGCGCCGTCGCGAACACCGTTGCCAGGAAGGTCAGCAAACCGGTTTCCAGCAGCATGGATTGGCGGATGGCTCCGTGACGGGCGCCAAGGCAGTGCAACAGGTTGGCCTCGTAAAGCTGCCGCCTGCGGCTGACACTGACCACGCTGGAAAGCACAAGCAGGCTGGCGAGAAGACTGACCGATGCCACAGCCGCCAGGCCCGCGGCTGCCTTGTTCAGCAGATCGCCGGCGGTTTCCAGCCAGTCAGCGGTTCGCAGCGTGATTACATTGGGAATGTTCTGTGCCAGCCATTGCTGGGATTCCCTGGCCGCCTCATCGCTTTGGTAGACCGCTCCGACATAAAGGCTGATCAAGTCGTCCAGTGCACCTTGCTGCAATATGCCCTCGAACCAGAATCGGGTCTGCAGTCCTTTTTGCCGGTAAATTGCACGGATTTCGACGTCGATGCTCTTATCCTGTGCAGTGAAGGTGAGCTGGTCGCCCACACCCAGTCCAAGCTGGTAGGCCTCCCGATCCTCCATGGCCATGTACGCGGGCTCCCCCTCGGGGGCCGGCGATTCCCACCAGTTGCCTTCTACCAGTTCCAGTGCTTCAGGGTTTCCCGAGAGATAACTCAGCTTGTATTCATCCCCCATGGCTTCGCGCCGGGCTTCGGCATCATCAGCCAGGACTCTGGCAATTGGCTGCTGATTGATGGTGTCCAGGCGGGAGCGGACCATCGGAAGCAACTCAACGCGGCTGGACGCATCTAACGCTTCCAGGCCGTTTTGCAGCGGTTCCATCTGGTCCGGGAACACTTCATATAGGATTAGCGCCGGCGACTGTTCCGGTATGGTGGTTTCCAGCGCCCTCAGGAGCGTGGTAACCATCAACGTGCAGGCCACCACAAGCGTCAGTGCGGTACCCAGTGACAGCAGGGTTGCCCGGAGCGGCGAATCGGGCCGGTGCAGATTGGCCAGGGCCAACCGCCGGGCAAACCTGCGGTCGGCAAAACCGCCGTTTTCCAAAGCCTTGGCAGCGCGGCGCAAGCCCTTGATCAAACCTTCCAGGAGGCCCCAGAGCAGCGTAACCGCCAGCAGGAACAGAAAGCCCAGATGAGGCGATGGGAGCCAGAACAGAGTAGCGCCGATGTAGACAGCCAGCAGTAGATAGCTGGCAATCCGCCAGCTGCGAGGCTCGTTGGGAGCCGCCTCGACCTGCCCCCGGAAAAGCCCGGCCGGCGCAGCAGCGAGGGCTCGAGCGAGTGCCGGCAGTGCAAACACGTAAGCAGTAAGAACCGCGAAGAGCCAGCTCAGCAGCAAGGGAACCAACCACAAGGACAACCAGCCGCCGGCCCGATCGGGCCCCGTCAGTGCAAAGGCATCGCCCGCCAGGCTGATCGCCAGGGCGGAAAGCCCCAGCCCGATACCACCACCAATCAGTCCTGCCAGGCTACCCAATATACCGATCTGCAGCAGGTAAATGCCCACAAGCGGTTTGCGACGAAGACCCAATGTTTGCAGAGTAGCAATCGTGCCCAGCTTTTCATCGAGGTAGGCGTGGATGCTGTTCGCAACGCCGAGACCACCGATGAACAGTGTAGTGAAAGCGATAAGGATAAGTGCCGTGGCAATCTGGTCCAGCCGCTCCGA
>JAWWAT010000117.1:0-8793 GCA_033721635.1 Marinobacter sp.
AGTTCCTCAAGGAGTTATTAAACAATGAGGTGGGTTTCGTCTGGGCGCCGGTACAGATGGTCAGCGATGATCCGGCGAAAGCCCAGGGGCTAGAAGAAGAGCAGGGTTTATTGAGTCAACAGCTCGCACTGGCACTGGCTGAACCCCAGAAGACAGTGACCCTGGTTTCGCCCTACTTTGTTCCCGGCAAACGCGGTGTTGAGCTGTTCCGCGACCTGGAAAACGCCGGCGTGGAGGTGCGGGTTCTCACCAACTCCCTGGAAGCAAACGACGTTGCCCTAGTACATTCAGGTTATGCGAAATACCGGGAGACTCTATTAGAAGCGGGTGTCGAGCTGTTCGAATTGCGTAAATTCAGGTCTGAAAACGAAGACGAGTACCGGAGCTCTGGCGTCACGGTTGGCAGCTCTGCGGCCAGCCTTCACGCCAAGACGTTTGCCGTGGATGGCGAGACGCTTTTTGTTGGTTCCTTCAATTTCGACCCCCGTTCGACGAACCTCAACACCGAATTGGGCTTTCTGATCAAGAGCCCGGAACTGGCCGATGCTTTGGAGTCGGCCTTTTCCAAACAGGTCAGGCTGGCGGCCTACGAGGTGGTATTGGATGATGACGGTGAACTGCTTTGGCTGGAATTCAATGGAACGGAGACTGTCGAGCATCATCACGAGCCTAACATCGGCGCCTTCAAGAGAGCTCTGGTGTATCTGTTTTCGTTTTTGCCGGTGGAGCCGTTGCTTTGATGAGGTCACGGCTTGACCTGAACCAAATGCATCTGCTCTGGTTGGTGTAGAAGCGTCAAACAGGAATTAAAATGCGGGAAAGTGGTCGGCGTGGCAGGATTCGAACCTGCGACCCCTTCGTCCCGAACGAAGTGCGCTACCAAGCTGCGCCACACGCCGATCAACGGCCGGTATTATACGGATTCGCTTTGGTTTTACCAGCCCTCGGCGGATAAAAGGGCATCCGTAAAGTTGCTGAGATTATCGTAGATACTGACGTCGACGCCGGGTATGGGTCTCGCGTCCAGGTGTCGTTCGGTTTCCTCGCCATTGCCGGTTCTTACCAGTACCGGATGGCAACCGGCGGCGTGGCCGGCTTCCAGGTCCTTGCGGCTGTCGCCCACCATGATGGCCCCTTCAAGGCTTGTCAGGTGGAAATGCTGGCGGATCTGTTCCAGCAGGCCGGTCAGTGGTTTGCGGCAGCAGCATTGGTCGTCCGGATGGTGAGGGCAGTAGGCTATGAAATCGATGCAGCCGCCCTGGGCTTCCACCAGCCGCTCCAGCTTTTCATGCATGGCATCCAGCTCGTCGGTGTCATAATAACCCCGACCGATGCCGGACTGGTTGGTGGCAATGGCGATACGGTGGCCGGCATTACAGAGCCGGGCCACCGCTTCCACGCTGCCGGGAATGGGGTGCCATTCATCCGCCGAGCAGATGTAATTGCCATCGTATTGGTTGATGACCCCGTCCCGATCCAGAATGATCAGCATTGCTGCGCGCGCGCCCTTTCGTCCGGCCTCAGCCTGCTGTGGGCAGCAGGGAGATATCCGCAACGCGAAGGAACAGGTTGCGCAGACGGTTCAGCAGCGCCAGCCGGTTGTTCCGGATGGCCTCGTCGTCTGCCATGACCATCACTTCATCAAAGAAGTTATCCACCGGTTCCCGCAGGCTGGCCAGGGAGCTCAGGGCGCTGGCGTAGTCTCCGTTCTCGAACAGTGGCACGACTTTGGCGGCCTGTTGGTCGACCTGCTCGGCCAGCGCCTTCTCAGCGCTGTCTTGCAGCAGGCTGGCGTCGACGGTTTCGCCGATGCTGTCGCCACCCTGCTTGGTCAGGATGTTGGAAACCCGCTTGTTGGCGCCGGCAAGCGCCTGCGCTTCAGGCAGCTGGCGGAAGGCTTCCACCGCTTTCACCCGGCGGTCGAAATCCAGCGGGCGTGTCGGACGGCGGGCATGAACGGCCAGGTAGACCTCGGCACCGATACCCTGCTCGTCGTAGTGGGCACGGAAACGCTCCAGCATGTAGTCCACAACGGTGCTTGCGGTGTTCTGTTCGGTCAGCACCGTGAAGTTCTCTTCGGCCCACTGGCAGCAGGTTTGCAAATCCAGCGGTAGCTCACGCTCGATAATGATGCGCAGAACACCCAAAGACGCGCGGCGCAGGGCGAACGGGTCCCGGGTGCCGGAGGGCGGCTGGTTGATGCCGAACAGGCCCACCAGAGAGTCCAGACGGTCCGCGATGGCAATGGCACAGCCGGTTAGGGTTGTTGGCAAATCGTCGCCGGCGAAACGGGGCATGTATTGCTCGTTCAGCGCCTTGGCCACGTCTTCCGGTTCACCGTCATTCGCAGCGTAGTACTGGCCCATGATGCCTTGCAGATCGGTGAACTCAAGCACCATTTCGGTGACCAGGTCGGTTTTTGCCAGCATGGCAGCACGCTCGGCCAGGGCCGGATCACTGCCGATGGCGTCGGCGATTTTCGTCGCCAGGGCGGCAACGCGCACGGACTTGTCGTAGATGCTGCCGAGTTTCTCCTGGAACACGATGGGCTTGAGGGCGTCAACGCGATCTTCGAGCCTGGTCTTGCGGTCGGTCTCGTAGAAGAAGGCGGCGTCCGACAGGCGGGGGCGGATCACTTTCTCGTTACCGGAGACCACCTGGGACGGATCCTTGCTCTCGATGTTGGCAACGGTAATGAACAGCGGCAGCATTTCTCCGTCGGCGGCCACCACGTGGAAGTACTTCTGATGTTCCTTCATGGAGGAAATCAAGGCTTCCGCCGGAACCTCCAGGAACCGCTCCTCGAAACGGCCCATCAGCGGGACCGGCCATTCATTCAGCGCGGTGACTTCGTCCAGCAGGTCTTCATCAATGACGGCCTTGCCGCCGGCTTCTTTCTCGGCCAGTTCGTTCACGCCGGCCCGGATCTGCTCCCGACGCTCGGCGAAATCGGCAATCACGTAGCCTTCCTGCTTGAGAACAACCTCGTAATCGTTCGGCGTGGGTACGATCAGGGATTTCGGGCAATGGAAGCGATGGCCGCGGGTTTTGTTGCCCGGCGTCAGACCCATGATCGGCGAATCAATCACCTTGTTGCCAAACAGCAGCACCACCCAGTGAACCGGGCGGACAAATTCGGTGCGGTGGGCACCCCAGCGCATACGCTTGGGAATTGGCAGGCCTGCCAGGGATTGCTCCACCAGCTCCGGCATGAGTTCCACAGTGGGCTTGCCCTGCTCTACCGTGCGGTAGACCACCCAGGCACCCTTGTCGGTTTCCAGGGTATCCAGCTGGTCCGGGGTAACGCCCAGAGAGGTGGCAAAACCGGTCAGCGCGCGAGTGGGATTGCCGGCATCGTCAAAGGCGGCCTTGACGGCAGGCCCACGTTTTTCCACTGACTTGTCCGGCTGGGCGTCTGCCAGATCCCGGATGCGCACGGCCAGGCGGCGCGGAGCGGCGAAGGCTTCAACCTTGCCGAATTTGATTCCTGCATCTTCCAGACCCCGGACAATGCCCTGGGTGAAGGCGTCAGAAAGAGGCTTCAGGGCCTTGGGGGGCAGTTCTTCGGTACCCAGTTCAACCAGAAAATCCTGTGTAGCCATGGTTATGCGTTCCCCTGTTCCTGCTGTGCCTGTTTGGCTTTTTTGCCCTTCTTGCTGTTCGCCTTTTCGTCGGCTGCCTCCGCGGCAGCGAGAACTTCCTTACGCAGCGCCTGGGGCGCCAGCGGGAAGCCGAGTGAGCGACGGCTGTCGAAGTACGCCTGGGCGACGGCACGGGCCAGGGTGCGAACCCGCAGGATGAAGCGCTGACGCTCGGTTACCGAGATGGCATGACGGGCGTCCAGCAGGTTGAAAGTGTGAGAGGCTTTGAGTACCTGTTCGTAAGCCGGCAGAGCCAGGCCGGCTTCGATCAGCCGGGCGCTTTCCCGCTCGTGAACGTCGAAGCTGTGGAACAGGAACTCGGTGTCGGCGTGCTCGAAGTTGTAGGTGGACATCTCCACCTCCTGCTGGTGGAACACATCACCGTAGGTGACCACGCCATCAGGGCCTTCGGTCCAGACCAAGTCGTACACGCTGTCTACGCCCTGCAGGTACATGGCGATCCGCTCAAGCCCGTAGGTGAGCTCGCCGGTGACCGGGAAGCATTCCAGGCCGCCAACCTGTTGGAAGTAGGTGAACTGGGTCACTTCCATGCCGTTGAGCCAGATTTCCCAACCCAGGCCCCAGGCGCCCAGTGTCGGGGACTCCCAGTTGTCTTCCACAAACCGGATGTCGTGCACCAGCGGATCCAGGCCCAGGGCCCGCAGCGAATCCAGGTACAGTTCCTGAATGTTATCGGGCGACGGCTTCAGAACCACCTGGAACTGGTAATAGTGCTGCAGGCGGTTGGGGTTCTCACCGTAACGGCCGTCAGTGGGTCGGCGGCTGGGTTGGACGTAGGCGGCGTTCCAGGTTTCCGGCCCGATGGCCCGCAGGAAGGTGGCCGGATGGAAGGTACCGGCACCCACTTCCATATCCAGAGGCTGGAGAACCACGCAGCCGTGCTGCGCCCAGAAATTCTGCAGAGCCAGGATCAGGCCCTGGAAGGTCCCGATATCCGGAGTTGTCTGTTGCTTTGCCTTGTCTGTCACGACGGTTGCCTGCTGATCAGTCTGTGTGTGGCGCCCCGGTTGTCCTTCGGGGCACTCCGAAAAAAGAAAGGCGCATTATACGCGTGCTGGCTGTGTATTTCTAAGTCAGAAGAAGGTAAGACCCACCTGGAACAGTTTTTCCACATCCCGGATGCGGGTTTTGTCCACAAGGAAGAGGATAACGTGGTCGTCCGGCTGGATCCGGAGGTGATCGTGGGCGATCAGTACCTCATTGCGGCGAACGATGGCACCGATGGTGGTGCCTTCCGGGAGGTTGATCTCATCAAGCCGTTTCCCGACCACTTTCGAAGACCGGTGATCCCCGTGGGCAATCGCTTCAATGGCTTCGGCAGCGCCCCTGCGAAGTGAGTGAACGTTTACTACATCGCCCCGGCGTACGTGGGTCAGCAGGCTGCCGATGGTGGTTTGCTGGGGTGAGATGGCCACGTCGATGTCGCCACCCTGGATCAGGTCCACGTAGTCCGGGTTGTTGATCAGCGTCAGTACCTTGCGGGCGCCGAGGCGCTTGGCCAGAAGTGAGGCCATGATGTTGGCTTCATCGTCATTGGTCACGGCACAGAACACATCGGTATTCTCGATGTTTTCTTCCAGCAGGATGTCCTTGTTAGCGGCGTTGCCCTCCAGCACCACGGTTTTGCGCAGGTTTTCCGAGAGCATCACGCAGCGTTCGTGGTCCCGCTCCAGCAGTTTGACCTGGTAACGGTTTTCCAGGGTATGGGCCAGCCGCTGACCGATATTGCCGCCACCGCAGATAAAGATGCGCTTGTAGGGCTTTACCAGCGGTTGCAGCTCGCTCATCACCGACTTGATATGATCGCCTGCGGCAATAAAGAACACCTCATCACCGTCTTCAATAACGGTGTTGCCCTCGGGCATGATTGCCCGGTCTTTCCGGAAGATGGCCGCGACTCGAGTATCGATCTTGGGCATGTGGGTGCGCAGGTAAGACAGCTCATGGCCGACGAGAGGGCCGCCCTTGGTGGCCCGGATGGCGACCAGCCGGGTCAGGCCCTTGGAGAACTCCAGTACCTGTAGCGCACCGGGGTTCTCGATCAGCCGGGTGATGTGTTTGGTCACCAGGTGCTCCGGGCTGATCAGAACGTCAATGGGAAAGCCCCGAAGGCTGTCGAGGTCCTTGGTCTGGTCCCGCTGGTAGAAAAGCTCGGATTTTGCCAGATAGGCCCCGGCCCGAACGCGACAGATGGTGGTCGGGGTTTTGTACAGCAGCTTGGCCACCTGGCAGGCCACCATGTTGGTTTCGTCGCTGTTGGTGACCGCAATCAACATGTCGGCGTCTTCTGCCCCGGCCTGTCTCAATGATGTGGGGTAGGATGCCGCGCCCTGAACGGTGCGGATGTCGAGCCGGTCCTGCAACTCGCGTAAACGGGCGCCATTGCTGTCGATGATGGTGATGTCGTTGGCTTCGTTGGCAAGGTTTTCGGCAAGGGTTCCGCCGACCTGGCCGGCACCGAGAATCAGGATTTTCATGGTTCGGGTTTCTCCAGCACGGCGTAGAAGAAGCCGTCATGGCTGTCCGGATCGGGGAGCAGTTGTCGCCCCGCACCCATATTGCGCCCCCACTGAGCGTCTGGCTCAAGGAGAATGGCATCGGTCTGCTGCTTGCAGAACCGCTGAATTATACGGTGATTTTCCTGGGGGAACACCGAACAGGTGGCATACACCAGCCGGCCTCCGGGTTTCAGGATAGCCCACATCGCGTCCAGCAACCCGAGCTGTATGGCGGCCAGCGGGGTAATGTCGGACTCTCTGCGCAACAGTTTGATATCCGGGTGGCGGCGAATCACGCCGCTGGCGCTGCATGGCACGTCCAGCAGAATGCGATCGAATGCCTCGCCGTCCCACCATTGGTCGGTCGCGGCGGCATCCGCCTGTTTTAGCGTGGCATTGAGATCAAGGCGATCCAGATTCTCCTGTACCCTGGGCAGGCGTTCAGCGGATTCATCAATGGCCACCACTTCTGCCAGCTCGCCACTGCTTTCGAGAATCGCACAGGTTTTGCCCCCGGGAGCGGCACAGGCATCCAGGACTCGCTGGCCCGGGGCCAGATCCAGCAGGGTTGTGCACAGCTGCGCTGCCTCATCCTGGACGCTGACGGCGCCGTCGGCGAACCAGGGCAGTCGGTCGACAGGCACAGGATTGGCTAGTTGAATGCCGTGGGGTGCGTAGCGGGTCGGGCTGGCCTCAATGCCAGCCTCTTTCAGCAGGCCCAGATATTCATCCCGACCAAACCGCAGGGCATTCACCCGCAAGGTCATGGGCGCCTGGGCATTGTTGGCTTCTAGAATCCGCTGCCAGTCATCCGGCCAGTTGTGACGGAGCTTTTCCACCATCCACACCGGGTGACTGAACCGGGCCGAATCGTCTGCCGGTTCCGGTGCGCCTTCTCGCTCTGCAGACCTGAGAACACCATTGACCAGCCCGGTCAGATGGGGTTTTTCCAGGGCCCGGCAGGCTTCGACGGTTTCATTGAGCACGGCGTAGGTGGCCTGTTGGCTGAAGCGCAACTGGAACAGGGCCACCAGCATCAGGTGATGGATGATGCGGTCCGGCTTGCGCAGAGGTTTCTTCAACCGGCCATTCAGCTCGCCATCGAGGCGGTGAAACCAGCGGCAGGTGCCATAACAAAGCGCCTGGAGTTCGGGGCGTTCGTTTGCAGGCAGTCTGTTCAGGGCCGGCGGCAGGCACTGGGACAGGGACTGGCCATTTTCGACGGCCAGCATCACGCCAGCGGCGATGGCGCGCATGGGTTGTTGTCGGTCCCCCATGTCAGCGCAGCTCCTGGCCGGGCATCAGAAGTTCTTTGCCACCGTTGATCAGGTCGTTCACGCTCTGGGCGCGGGAGCCGGGCAGTTGCAGGCGGGTAATGCGCAAGGTGCCGTTCCCGCAGGCGATATCGATTCCGGCCCGGTCCCGTTGCATCACGGTGCCGGGAAACGCGTCGCTGTCTGTCACAAGGGCCCGGGCCTCGTGAATGCGGATCCGCTGATCACCCAGATCGGTATAGGTGCCGGGCCAGGGGTTGAAAGCGCGAACCAGCCGTTCAATCGCTGTGGCGTCCGTGGTCCAGTCAATATGGCCCTCGGTCTTGCTCAGCTTGCTGGCGTAGCAGGCCAGGTCGTCGTTCTGCGGTTCCCCAGTGAGTTCACCTTTCTTGAGAAGCTCCAGAGCTTTGGTGATGGCCTTGCCACCGAGCTCTGCCAGGCGGTCATGCAGGCTGCCCCCGGTATCGCTGTCATCGATAGCGGTCAGGTATTTCAGCAACATGGCTCCGGTGTCCAGGCCCTCGTCCATCTGCATGATGGTGATGCCGGTTTCGGAATCGCCAGCGGCAATGGCCCTCTGGATGGGCGCGGCGCCGCGCCAGCGAGGCAGCAGGGAGGCGTGGATGTTCAGGCAACCGTGGGTTGGGATATCCAGGACCGCCTTCGGCAGGATCAGGCCGTAAGCGGCGACGATCATCACATCTGGCTTCAAATCAGCCAGTTCCTGCTGGGCTTCGGGTGTTTTCAGTGTTTCTGGCTGGAAGACCGGGATCCCGTGGTCCAGAGCCACCTGCTTGACCGGGCTGGGCTGCAGTTTTCGGCCACGGCCGGCGGGACGGTCGGGCTGGGAGTAAACGCCAACAATGGTGTGGCCGGCGGCAATCAGGGCGCTGAGCGCAGTTGCCGCGAAATCCGGTGTACCAGCAAAAACAAGTCGCACGGTGTTGTAATCTCTGTTCCGTTGTATACGAAAAGACCGGGTCATGACCCGGTCCGGAATAGTGTCTGGTTTTGGGCTAGGCCAAAGCCTGATCAGGCACTTTTCTTGTGCTGCTTCTCCAGCTTTTTGCGAATGCGGTTGCGCTTGAGCGAGCTGAGGTAGTCGACGAACAGCCTGCCGTTCAGGTGATCCATCTCATGCTGGATGCAGACGGCCAGAAGACCTTTCGCTTCCAGTTCGAACGGCTTTCCATCCCGATCCATCGCCCGGATCATGCAGTGTTCGATCCGTTCGACGTCTTCATAGAATCCGGGCACCGACAGGCAGCCTTCCTGCATGGCTTCCCTTTCACCGTCCAGGACCTCCACTTCGGGATTGATGAACACCCGCGGCTCGCTCTTGTCCTCGGACAGATCCAT
>JAWWAT010000118.1:0-8754 GCA_033721635.1 Marinobacter sp.
GCGCCCTTCATCGGTGAAGGTCACCAGCTCGCCACAAAGTTCAAGCAGGGCTTCGAACAGCCGCTCGGGATGCAACTGACGCAGACGGGCCAGGTGCATGAACCTGGGATGAGCCCGGTTCAGCATCTGCAGCAACATAAAGTCCGCCACGTCGGCAACGCCGCCCTGGCCCGGTGCACCGACACGTTCGGCAATATTGCGTGCCCGCTCCCGCATCAGTCCCGCCATTTCACCGACGAACCTCTGCAGCCTGGGTGCGGCTCGCACACTCAGCATGGTGGGGAGGAAGTTCGGATCCATCACCAGGCTCCCGTCCGGGCGCTTTTCGAGAATCCGGCCGATAGCGAGCGCGGCATAGGCGCTGCGATCTTCCCGCTCAAGCATTAGGCGGGGCGCCACGCGCCCTATATCAATGGTGTGGGCATCTCCGTCAATCGAATGCAGATCCCGGATTTCCCGTGAATCGGCACGGAACCGGCCGGCCACGGGAGCGTCCGGCCATTCCACTTCCGCCAAGCTTTCACTGCCCAGAGGCAAGGCCAGATAGACGACCTGATTGGCCACTGAGGCATCGGTGATTTCCATCGGCTCCGGCATCACATCGTCCTGCGGAAGGCTGAAACGAGTGCCATCCGGGAATAGCCCGGATGCCCGAACCAGGCCAACCCGGCCGAAACTGAGGTACTCGGCATTCAGTTCCAAGTCGCTGAAGCCGTACAGATAATCGGAGACCGCGAGCGCCCGCTCATTGATCTGGTGTTCCAGGTATCGCTGCTGTTGCTGGAAGTGTTGGGGCTTGATAAACAGACCGTCACTCCAGACGACTCGATTGGTTACCGCCATCAGGTATCATCCGAATGCTTGAGTTGAACTTCCCGCTCCCGCAGGTTCACCAGCAGGTTGTAACGGCCCCCGATCGGATCCACCTTCACCACCTTTTTCCACTGGGACAGGTTGGGGTAGGCGTAAAAGGCAATGATGCCGATAAATCGGGTGTCCTCGCCAATTTCGAAGGGTTCGATGAATTTGAACTGGCCCGGCACAAGAGAATAATCGCTGTGGTCCACATAGTTCTGGCCCAGGGACGACTCCAAGTCGCTCAATAGCTGGTCGAAATCCCCGGCCATCAACAGTGAGCTGTCGCGCATCTCGATGATCTGAAACGCAATGGGCGTGGGCGCCAGGGATTCATTCGGGTTTACATTCGGTTCAGCCACCATAGTCAGACCGACCCGGCTGGGCAGATCCTCGGGGTATCCAACCGGGATATCCGGGTCCCAAAGCACTTTTGCGGTTTTGGTGACCGCGTTATAGGGGGTGCTGCATCCGGCAAGCACGAATACGATGGCCAGCAAACTCCATTTGCAGGTCTTCACAACGGGTTCTCCCTCTGTAGTTGGCGCAGGTTCTGGTCGTAAGCCTGTTCGAACACTTCCTGGAACAAACGCTCGAATCCCTGCTGACGACTGGATTTCAACTCTCGGTAATAGTGCTGGTACATATCCCAGGCCCAGCGTCCCTCGTCTTCGTTCTGGCGCAGTCCTCGACGGTAACCATGGAAACGACGCAGCAAGGCCTCGGGCGAAAAGGCGTGCAGGATGGCCTCCAGCGCCTCGCTGATGGCCTCACGGGTAGCCTGCTGGTGGTGATTCAGGCTCTGCAGACTCTCCCGCACCGCTGCCGGAGCGGACAGGTGAACCGGGCTTCGGTGGCTGGCGAACAGGGTCTGCGCTGTATCCTCATAACCCTCACCCAACCGCAGTGGATTATCCTCAATGGGTTGCAGGCGGGTCCGCAGGGCCTGATGCCGGCTGTCTTCTTCCTGGTGCAGCGCCAACAGCCCTTCCACGGTCGCCTTGAGAGTCTGCCCCGCTTCTTCCAGGAACAGACGCATCTCATCGCTGTCGGCAAATTCCAGCCCGGCTTCCATTCCCCGCAACAGGGGCGCACCACTAATGTGTTTGCTGCTCTGATCCGAAGGCTCCTGGCGACCAGCGCTCTTTGCAATCTCAGACATCCTGTCTTTTTCTCCTTTGCGAACGGGCAGGCCCATCGCTACGTCTCGGTTTTCACGGTACTCATCCGAAACCTCTCTTTCAGCAGCTCGCCAGGAGGTTTCACTCGCCATCAGTGCGTCAGTATCCGACGTTTGTTCGTCCGGCACGTCGTTCCAGGGTGCCAATGGGTCATTACTGACTGCCTCCCCGGCTACCGGGGCAAAGTTCTGCAGCGGCTCCAGGTTTTGAGTCGGTCCGGTTGAATCCTCGGCCCGCACCAACGGTCCTTCATCAACATTAACCAATTGCCCGGCCCGCTCTGGCTCACCTCTCTCAAGCAACGGTTCACCAAAACCCTCGGCCATATCCGCACGAAGTTGATAGCGGCCAATGCTGACGGTATCGCCAGGGTTCAGTCGTGCCCGACGGCCCCGACCCACCGGCTGACTTGCGCTATTGATGTAGGTGCGGCCACTGCGATCGATCAGGCAGAAGCCGCCGTCCAGAAAACGGATTTCCGCGTGGCCGGGAACCACACCCGTTCGGTGGGACGATAACCGCCAGGTATCACTTGCTGCTGTACCGATAGAGCCGCCGCGAACACTGAAACAGTGGTCGATGGTTGCCCCTCCGCCAGCAACGGTCGGATTGGTGACTGTCAGTTTTAGGCCCACAGTCTGTTGTTCATCCATGAATAGCTTCCCTGCCGGATTCACCGGCGAATCTGGATCCGGACCGCCGGTCGGCTCTTGGCCCTTTCCGGGGTCACGAAGGAATTCCAGCCCAGCCGCACATCTTCCCCCAGCTCCATTGGACGAATGTCTTTCTGACGCATTTGAAGCTTCAGGTCGTAGGCCAGCTGCTCCCGTGTGGTGAACTCCACGAGCTTGACCAGGCGTTGGTGGTCCTGGCCATTAGGCAGGAAATCCGCAAAGCGCTGTCGGCTGAGATTTCGCAACCGGAGCACGAATTTACCACTGCGATCCCGAATGGCCGATCCCACCAATGTGTCGCTGCCTAGACAGGCGTTAACCTGGCCCAGTCGGGTTTGCTGATCATCTGCGATGGCCACCTTGCGCAGAACCCACTGTTCAATACTGACATCATCCAGATCGAAGCAATGGGCAACGATGCCGCTCACCACCTCAGGCGACCGGCTGCGACCGGCCATCAGCCCGGAATAGGCCAGCATCTTGGACCAGCTCACCGTTGTCGCCTCCCGCAACCGGCTGTCGCCGAGACCTATCAGGGCAAAGATCAGCTCTGAAAAGCCGTCCGAGGCACCGGGTTGAAACCGAACGTAGTAGCGATACTTGCGCCACGCCCGGTGGAACAGCGTGACCAGGCGATGATTGAAAAAATCGAGAAAATGCCGGCGGATACCCAGATTCTGGCCCGCTTCCCAGGCCAGATCCTCCAGGTAATAGCCCGGCAGCGGCGACTGTGAGCCATGCAGCCCCAGAAAGCTCACTTCCATCTGGTACGGGGCATGTTCATGTTCCGGCGAAAGCGCCGAAACCACATCGCTGCCGGGAAACCCCAGGCCAGCAGACGCCGAAAACCGGATCCGCTCCTGCTGGGGCTGGTCGTCGCTGTTGCGCTCCAAGTCGTCACCGTGGTGCCGGTGAATCAGGTCCACCAGCTGGAAAAAACTGTACCGCCGCGCATTGCCCAGAACGGGTTGCAGCTCGGCTACATCAGCGGCTGCTGACCTTGCAGTAACGTCCATGTATACCGTTCCTGATTGTCGGTGTTCACCACTTCCAGTTGGTGAAATGCGTTGATGCTGGCGTAAAGGGCGAAGAATTGGCTGAGAACCGTGCCGAACAGGTATAAATCGCCTTCCGAGGCAAAGGCCTGCTGGTCCAGTTCCAGTACGGAGCGAATCCCCCGCACCGGCAGACCCTTGACCATCCGATCAACCGGAGCCGTATCGATACCGGTAATGCCCGCCAGACGCTTCTGAGACACCCGCTCTGCCTGGCGGTCTACTAGGGCCCGGAAATCATAGACGCGAAGCACTGTGCGTAGGGCATCCACGTCCAGCATGGACAGGTAGTTGAGTGACAGATTCGAGATCAGCGTCCATAACAGGCTTCCGTCCAGAGTTGGCCGCAAGGTCGCGGTGGGCCGGGTGATGTTGCTGAAGGTAGCGAACGCCGGCGTGCTCTCAGTAGCCATGCATATCTCGCCCACGGCCAACTGGCTGGGCAATTGGCGATTGGTGCAGGTGAGGGTCAGGGAAACCGCTTCCTGCCGGCTCAGGCACTCGGACTCGTCTCCCCGGACAAATGACATGTAATGATCAAAGCCGTCCCCGCGCACGCTGTCCCGGGCTCGGATCCGGTAGTACAGGGCGTTACGCCCTCGGTCCCGTTCTACCTCATGCTGGAAACTCTCAAAGGCCGTGTAGATGCGGGGCTCGCCGCGACCGGACCGTCCCTCCAGCCAGCCTTCCACCTGCTCAATGCTGAACACCTCGTAGTGATCCGGGGAACGGCTGGACGGCGAAACCCTGTATTCGGTCTGGCGGCCATTCAAATCCACCGGTTCGCCCTCGTGGGTAAACAGGTTCACCGCCGGGGTGCAGTAGAGCTGGAAATTATCCTCACGCACTTTCGCATCCGGTGGCAATATCCGGCTGAACTGAAAACGCAGGCTGATTTCGTCCGCCTGCACCGCCGGCAGCCGCTGACCCAAGCCTTGGATATCGACGAAGCGAAACGCCTCGGGGAAGCTGAGATACTCCTGCAGGATGCGATAGCCCGGATAAGCGTTCTTGGGGTACGGCAGCAACGCTTGGTCATTACAGAACCCTACCGGCTGCAACAGCGAGGCCGGCAGGCGGTAGACGGATTCGCCAACCACAAGTTCAATCCGCTCCAGGTAATGGTTTAACCACAGGAACAGGGTTTCGGAAATATGACTCTCGCCGCCGAGATAGAACCGCAGACCATCCATACCCAAAGTCGACAACGGCTGATCGGTATGCAGCGCAAGGTCCACGGTGACAGACGATACCTCGCGCGAGTGTTCGGCATGGGCCGCCGCCACGCTCACCGGGAACACATCCACCGTCCTGCAGGTACGAAACCGGCACTGGGTCTGCCGGGTAACGTCGCCCAAAGGTCGGCTTTTGATTTCGGTATGTCGCTCCACCCGCTGACGTTCACTGATGGCATGCAACTGCGGATCAAACCGCATGATGGTACAACTGGGCACCGGCCGCAGATAGTTAGGCCACAGCATGTTCAGCAGCGAATGGGTGATCTCCGGAAATTCGTCCTCGACCTTTTCCCGGAGCTTGCCAGTCAGGAAGGCAAAGCCCTCCAAAAGCCGCTCAACATCTGGATCGGTACTCTGCTCAGACAGAAACCGGGTCAGTTGCGGATGAGCATCCGCGAATTCCCGGCCCTGGAGCCTGAGAAAGCTTAACTCGTCCCTGTAAAAGCGATTCAACTTCATACAACTACCGCATCCTTGGGAGTGTGAGCCGGTCGGTATACTTTTCTTCCAGGAAAAAACAACTCGCTGCGCTCAGACATTTTTTCCCTGCAGAAAAGCATCCCCACCGACTCTTGCCATCCTTGGTGTTTGATGATCTTTTCCGTTACAGCACCTGGTAGTAACGCTTGTCATCCAGAACCAAATCTATGGTTGTTTTGTCGTCTTTCGAACCGACGTTCAGATAGACCGTCACCTGAAACCGCAGCTGCAGAGGGTCCGGTCCCTGGGGCAGATTGACAACATCCACCCGCTTCACCCTGGGTTCGAACTTTTCGATGCACTGTCGGATCGCACCGCGGATCTGAACGCTCAGATCGTGGGTGCCGAGCGTGGCGTCGTTGAAGTCCAGCAGGCCCAGGTCCGGTACGCTGGCGCTGTTGCCCGGATGGGCGTTCAGCAGGCGTACCAGGTGGCGCTTGATGGATTCAACAACGTGGGTGACGTCTCCCATACTCTGGCCGGCCGGTTCGGCCGTCTGTTCCAGTCGTTCGAACAGGCTGCCAGTACCGGCCTGCGATCCGTCGCTGGTCGGGTGGTGGAACACGGATCAGTCCTTGTCCAGCCGGCCAACCAGTGACAGTTCGAAGTTGGCTCCCATGTACTTGAAGTGCGGACGCACGGCCAGAGACACCTGGTACCAGCCCGGATCGCCGTCCACGTCGGAGACGGTGACCTGTGCCGCACGCAGGGGGCGACGGCTGCGAACTTCCGCGGGCGGGTTTTCCTGGTCGGCCACGTACTGGCGGATCCAGGTGTTCAGCTCCCGCTCCAGGTCCTGGCGCTCCTTCCAGGAGCCGATCTGTTCCCGCTGCAGTACCTTGATGTAGTGGGCCAGGCGGTTGACGATCATCATGTAGGGAAGCTGGGTACCCAGCTTGTAGTTGGTTTCCGCCTCCTTGCCTTCCTTGGTGTTCGGGAACTGCTTGGGTTTCTGCACCGAGTTGGCGGAGAAGAAGGCCGCGTTGTCGCTGCCCTTGCGCATGGTCAGGGCGATGAAACCCTCGTCGGCCATTTCGTATTCGCGACGATCGGTGATCAGCACTTCGGTCGGGATCTTGGCCTCGAGCTGGCCGAAAGACTCAAACAGATGCACCGGCAGGTCCTCGACCGCGCCACCGCTTTGGGGACCGATGATGTTTGGGCACCATCGGTACTTGGCGAAGCTTTCGGTCAGGCGGGTCGCCAGCAGATAGGCGGTGTTACCCCACAGGTAGTGCTCGTGATCGCCCGAGACGTCTTCCGTGTAGTTGAAGCTGCGCACCGGGTTCTCGGTGGGGTCGTAAGGCACCCGCAGCAGGAAGCGTGGCGAGGTCAGGCCCAGATAACGGGCGTCCTCGGACTCCCGCAGGGCGCGCCATTTGGCGTATTTCGGGCCCTCGAACACGGCCTTTAGTTCCTTGATGGCGGGCAGTTCCTGGTAGCTGTCGACGCCAAAGAACGACGGTGCCACCGAGGACAGGAACGGCGCATGGGCCATGGCTCCGACCGACGATACGTACTGCAGCAGCTTCATGTCGGGCGTGGACGGGGTGAAGGCGTAGTTGCCTACTACCGCGCCCACCGGCTCCCCGCCGAACTGGCCGTACTCGGTGGAGTAGATGTGCTTGTAGAAGCCGCTCTGGGTGACATCCGGCGCGAATTCAAAGTCTTCAAGCAGCTCTGTCTTGGTGGCATGGAGAATATCCACCTTGATGTTTTCGCGGAAGTCGGTGCGATCGACCATCAGCTTCAGGCCACGCCAAGAGGACTCCAGCTCCTGCAACTTGGGCGCGTGCAGGATTTCATCCATTTGGGCGCTGATCTTGCGATCCAGTTCGACCACCATCTGGTCTACCAGGGCCTTGTTGACCGGTTGGCCTTTCTCGTCGCTTTTCAGCAGGTTGGCGATAAACGTTGCCACGCCCTTGCGAGCGACATCATAACCCTCATCCGCCGGTGCCATACGACTATTGGCCATGACTTGGTCCAGCAAGGACCCTTCGGCAACGGATTCGGAGGCAGCAGAGTGCTGCACAGCAGTATCAGACATACCACGTCCCTTTAGTACGTTTTGAATTCAATCGAACGCTATGAATGCACGTTCGCTTACTCGTTGCTGTCGGTGGCCAATTCCAGTTCGGCCAGCAGCTTGTCCCGGGCGTCGTCGTTGTCCAGCAGTTCCTGCAGCTTGGACCGGAACGAGGGTACGTTTCCCAGCGGACCTTTCAGAGCCACGAGGGCTTCCCGCAGCTCAATCAGCTTATTCAGCTCAGGCACCTGACGGGCAACACTGTCCGGGGAGAAATCATCGAGGGTCTGGAATTCCAGGTTAACCGGCAGTTCGTCGGCTTCCTCATCCAGTTTGTTGGTCACGGTGGTAGAAAGGGTCAGGCCGGCTTCTTTCATGACAGAACGGAAGTTGTTCTTGTCGACGGAAATGGCCTTTCGATCTTCGATGGGGGTTTCTTCGGCGTGTCCCTTGAAATCGCCAACCACAAACATCTTAAGCGGCAACTCGGTTTCGGCCTGCTGATCTCCGGTGGCGGGGACATACTTGATATTAATGCGCTCTTTAGGCGCGACAGAACCGTCTTTTGAAGACATGCGCTTGCTCCCTGTGCAAATCATTTGCAGTTGTTCAATCCCTTGTACGCGCCTTCCTGGCACGCAACGCCAGAAACTCTACACAGATCACTTGCCTTTCTCAAGCAAAAACTGGCCAGCATTTTTCCGGAATGTGCACCCGGGCAAGCTTTTGCCAGATGGCCGAGGTTTCCCCTTACGCCAATGACTTGGAACGATTCAGTCAATGACGGAGCCGTTAGCTGTGGCTATACTCGGCTCACAAACAGGACCAAAGTAAAACCATACGGAGATCAACATGAGTGACCTGAAAACCCGCTTCGACGAGGCCGTAAATTACATCCAGACCGCCGAAGGCGACTTCAAACCCTCCAACGAGATGAAACTGGAATTCTATGCGCTCTATAAGCAGGCCACCGAAGGTGATGTGTCCGGCAAGCGCCCGGGCATGATGGATTTTGTCGGCCGCGCCAAGTTTGATGCCTGGGAAAAGGCTAAGGGCATGTCCAGCGATGAGGCCATGCAGAAGTACATCGACAAGCTCGAAGCCCTGAAATAACTGATGTTAAGGGCCAGACTCTGGTCGAAAAATGACCAGAGTCAATCTTCCTGAATAAAGCTTTGCGCTCGTAAATTGCCTGTCATAAGATGCGCGCAAAATAACAATACCAATTCACCAGGAAGAGTA
>JAWWAT010000119.1:0-8736 GCA_033721635.1 Marinobacter sp.
ATCCAGACCCACCACACCGGCGACTCAATGCCGTTCAGCAGTCGCCCGATCCACCATCGCAACTTTGTCTTCCTGGTACCGTCGAACACCGAGCCGGTCACCGCTTTTGTTCGGGTAAAAACCCTGGGATCTGTCCAGATTCCGCTCGAGGTCACGCCCTCGGCCGAATTCCTCGCCAATGAGCAGTTTTCCTACGGTTGGCAGACGATGTTTCTGGGGATCATTATTGCGATGGCGCTCTATAATCTTTTCCTGTTCGTCATCGTTCGCCACTCCACCTACCTCTGGTACGTGCTGACCGTTGTGTTCACGGGGCTGGTTCAGCTCAACTTCAATGGCCTCCTTTTCCAGTGGCTTTGGCCGGGTACCCCGGGCATCAACCAGTACTTCACCATTCCGGTTATCTGTGCTGCCCTCTTCGCCGCCATTATTTTCGCCATACGCTTCCTGAACATTCGGCATTACAGTCTGAAAAGCTACCGGTTCCTGCAATGGGTTCTGACAGCGACTTTTGCCTGCTTGGTATTCGGCCTGTTTGGCAGTTATCAGACTGGTATCGTGCTGGTTAGCGGTCTTGCGGCTGTGGTCACGCCAGCGGCCTGGCTCATCGGTTTCCTGGTCTGGCGCAGGGGTCAGGTTCTTGGCGGCTTCTATGTGCTGGCCTGGACGCCTTTGTTGATTGGCCACCTGATTCTGGCGGTCAGCAAGCTCGGTATGATGCCGCGCAGTTTCCTAACCGAGTTCATGCCGCAAATCGGCGTGGCGCTGGAGGTGGTCCTGCTCTCCTTTGCCCTTGCCTATCGGATCAACCTCGAGCGACGTAAACGCCACGAGGCCCAGGAACAGGCATTGGAGATCCAGCAACAGGCCAACCTGACTCTTGAGTTGCGGGTTCAGGAGCGCACTGATGAACTGGAACGGGCCAATGAGCAGCTCAAGGCGATCAGCTTCACCGATGGGCTAACTGGTGTGGCCAACCGGCGACGGTTTGACGAAAAGCTCCACGACGAGTGGCGACGGGCCCAGCGACACGGTCACCCGCTGAGCCTTTTGCTGCTGGATATTGATCACTTCAAGCGGGTAAACGATGAACTGGGCCACCTCGTTGGCGATGACTGCCTGACCGAGGTGGCCGCGCTGTGCGCCGCAGAAGTCCAGCGATCCGGGGATCTGCTGGCCCGCTACGGCGGCGAGGAATTCAGTATTCTGCTGCCGGCAACGCCGGAGGAAGGCGCGATTCGGGTGGCAGAGCGCGTGCGACAGGCGGTGGCCCGTTCCCCGGTGCATTCCGGCGAGCGGGTAGCCCCGGTCAGCCTTACGATCAGTGTCGGCGTTGCCTCCCTGATTCCGGGCCCTGGCGTGGAGCCTCAGGAGCTGATCCGTCAGGCCGATGAGGCGTTGTATGCAGCCAAGGAGTCCGGCCGTAACCGGGTTATGGTGGCCAGGGACTTCAGGGCAGCGACTGTGCCCGGCACCTGACGTCCCTCCGGAATTCAGTTCTTCAGCTTGTACCGCCCCGGCCCAAGGAAGATCACTGCCACCGCCGTAAACAGGAAGAAGCCCTGCAGTTCCAATGCCCAGCCGCCACTACGCCCAAGGCTGAGGAGTTCGTTGCCATGGACCAGGATGATGGCAAACAGCATGTTGAAAATAATCAGTAGCGCACCGATCCGGGTCTGATAGCCAAGGATGACCATCAGGGGCGCGATGATTTCGCCCACATACACTCCGTAAGCCAAAATGGTAGGTAGGCCGTGGCTGGCCAGTTCGCCCTCGATGAACCCAATGCCGTTGAGCAGTTTGGCAATGCCGTGGAACAGCATCAGCCCGCCCAGGGTCAGGCGGATAATCAGTTTTCCCAGATCAGCGTTTTCGAGCAAGGTACAGGTCTCCGTTCTATAGATTGCGAATGTCAGGATACAGCGGCACCAGCTGTTTGATCAGTCGATTCTGGGCCCCCGTAGGAATATCGTTCTTTTCCATGGCCAGGATCAGGTTTTCGGCCAGGGCATTGAACTGGGTGTCGGTGATGGCCATGTCGGAGTGCAGCTCACGCATCTCCCGCCCGGTATAGGTACAGGGTCCGCCACTGAGCTCGCACAGCTGGTCTGTCAGGTTGTGGTGGAACTGGGCGACGTCCATGCCCTTGAACTGCTGGTTGATGCGCTCATCTTCGACGATCAGGTAAAGCAGATCCTCCACCACGTTTGCGATGCCTTCCCGTTCACCGAGTTGCTGATACAGACTGTTTTCCGGTTCGCTGTTCAAGCTCTGGCAGCCAACGAGCAACAATGCCAGTGCGATTAACAGGGTGCAAAGCCTGGGGTAGAGATTGGTAACGGCCATGATCAGAAACTCCCCTGAAGCGACAGATACAGACCTTGCTGGTCTTCCAGTGTGGCGACGTCACCCAGGTTGACCAGAGCACCGGTGACAGCCAGGCGGCGGTCCGGTACCCAGGCGACGAAGAGGTCCCACCAGTCGTCTTCGGTGGCAAAGCCCAGGTTGTCCGGCTTTTGCCGGTATTCGGCACCGACCAGCCACTGACGGTTGAGGAAAAGCCCGACGCTGCCCTCCATCATCAATTCGTGGCTGTTGTTACGGTCACCGCCAAAGCCCAGCAGTCCGCCCTGGTTGGCCCGGGTTGCCCGGGCGGTGAGGTTAACCAGCAGGTTTCGTTCCATCACCGCTGCGAAGAACAGCTTGCTGCCACTCAGATAAACATCGGTGCCGCTGTCATCCCTGGCGCCGATGGCCGACGGCACGGTGAAATCCCGTTGGCGCTTGTACTGCAAACCCGCAGACCACTGGCCCCATGGACTGTAGAGCACATCTCCGGCAAGTCGGACCTTGGCACCGAAGATATCCTGGTTCAGCTCGTCCTGCTCAAGGCCGAAGCCGTCCTTGAGGGTAAACACCAGGCTGTCCAGGTCCAGGGTCTGCCGTGCCACGGTGAGCTCAAGCCGGTTGTTCCAGTTCAGTCCGGCACCGGTGACCGAGAGCGAGTAATCATCCACTTCGGCCCGGCTGAGTGCCAGTGTGCCGCCCCACTCCTCGTCGCTCGCGTAGCTCCCCAGCAGAGCCCAGGGTACCAGGCCACCACCGGCACTACCTTCGATAGTCGTAACGCCTCCGGTCGCCCAGATCCGGCTACCAATGTCGGCACTGGCCACCGGTGCGGCCAGGAGCGCCATGGCCAGCGTCACCAGACGTCTTGCTGTCATTGTGAATACTCCGGGTTGGTTTGGGTCAATTCCTCCTGGCGGGCAGCCAGGGAGCGGGCCGTCTCCGGCAGGTCCTCCGGCGAGACCGGACGGCTCAGGTAGAAACCTTGGGCCAGGTTACAGCCCCAGCTCTGCAGGAGGCGCCAGGCCTCCAGACTCTCGATGCCTTCGGCCACGACTTTCAGACCGAGGCCGTGGGCCATATCAATGGTGGAACGCACAATCAGCTGGTCCTGGGGTTCAGTATCCAGCCTGAGCACGAACGATTTGTCGATTTTCAGCTCCTGTACCGGGAGTTTGCGCAACTGGGAAAGCGAGGAGTAACCGGTTCCGAAGTCGTCTACCGACAGGGTCACGCCGAGCTCACGGAGCCGGTTCAGTGTCGCCATGGCTTCTTCCGGGTCTTCCATCAGTGCGCTTTCGGTGACTTCCAGGGTGACCCGTTCCAGATCGTGGTGCCAGCCCTGGAAGGAGTTGCGAATGTGTTGGATCAGGGCGGGCCATGTCAGGTCCATGGCGGACAGGTTGATGGCCACGCCCGCATCAACACCCTGTTCATGCCAACGCCGGGCATCGTTCGCCACCCGTTTGAGGATATGAGCTGTCAGATCGTGGATCTGCCCGGACTGCTCGGCGAGAAAGATAAACTCCTCCGGGGATATGAACCCCAGCTCCGGGTGAATCCATCGCACCAGGGCCTCTACCTGAATCAGCTCTCCGGTCTGGCTGTGCAGTTTTGGCTGGTAGTTCATGTGCAATCCGTCGTTCAGGATTGCGGCGTGCAGGTCGGTGACCAGCTTCAGTTCCCGGAGGTGGCTTTCATCCTGCCCGGGCTTGTAGCGGGTGAAGGCCTCGGGGTGGGCCTCAGCCTGCTCGAACGTGAGATTGAGCCTGCGACGCAGGGCATCGGTATCGGAGGCATCTTCCGGTAGTTCCATGGTGACTATGGTGACGCGCAGGGAGAAGGGGGTCTGATCTACCTGTAGTGGAGATTCGATGAGCTCGTGCAGTTGCCGGATTCTGTCACTGCCTTGCTCCGGGGGCAGCGAGGGAATCAGGGCCAGGAATTCGCCGCCGCCGGTTCGGGCGACTATACGCGCGTCCGAGAGCTCCTGCTGCAGGCGCATCGCGATGCCAATCAGGACCTTGTCGCCGAATTCCAGCCCCAGGGTATCGTTGATGTCTGAGAGGTCGTTTAGCCGGATCCCCACCAGTGTAGCTGTGCCACGGTTCTCAAACAGCTCGGCGGCCTCCTGCATCAGGGCGTTGCGGTTTTTCAGTCCGGTGACGTCATCGTGAGTCGCCGCATACCGGATCTGGGCTTCCCGCTCCCGAAGGCCAGAGAGCATGTCTCGCAGGGCGTTGCGCAGCTGGGTCAGTTCTCCGCCAGCCCGAATTGTGGGTGGTTGCGGGGTTGTGCCCTCCCCGATGGCCCGCGCGTAGCTTGCCAGCTGCAATACCGGGCGCCCGAGATTCCGGGCAATGACCAGCGCCAGCAGAATGGCGAAAATAAGGATGGCGGTCACCAGCAGGGCAATTTCCACGGCCCGTTTGTAATAGCTCTCGAGGGTCGCATCGCGGCTGATCAGCAGTACGGCCTGGACGGCGGCGGGGTCTGATTCGCCCAGGTTGATTATCCGTGTGAAATAGCCGGCACTTTCGATGAAATTGGCGTTGTCGGATGCGCCTGCGAGTTCCTGTTCCAGCTTGGCGTCAATGCTGGTGGTGGCGGCAAAGCTGGTAAGGCTCCCGGCCGGGTCTGATCTCGCCCGGAAGATCACCGAGGTACCACTGAGTCGGGCGATGACCTCCGCCAGGGACTGGTCCATGGCAAAGCCGCTAACCAGCCAGGCCCGAAGCCCGGGCGCCTCGATCGGGGTGACCAGAACCTCGTAGCCCCGTCCGTCAATGGCCCTCAGTGACCGGGTAAAACCGGTGCGCCGGGCGTTTGCGAGCTGTTCGGGCGCTATTTCAGGGAAAGGTTGTTGCAGGGTCGAGGCCAGGGGCTCTCCCTCATTATCCAGCAGCAACGCGAAGTCGGCACCAACCCTGCCACTGTGGTTTTCCAGGGCGCTGTCGATGGTTGCCGGGTCGCGGCTGGCGATCGCAGAGCGGAAGCCAAAATCCTGCACCACGACGCTCAGCCGGGATAATTCCAGATCGGTTCGGCGGTCAATGACTTCCGTGGTCAGCCGCTCGCCGATGGTCAGTTGTTCCAGTGCCCGGCTTTTTTCATCCTCGAACAAGTACACCATCAGCAGGGCAACGATCACCAGGCTGACCAGGGCCACCAGTGAAATCATGGCGGCAATGAGTCGGCCACGGAATCCGAGACGAGACGCTAAACCCATCAAAGCTCCCGAAAGCGCTGCTGGAGTCGCTCCAGCGAGCCCTCGGCGGCAGGCTCGGGTTCAAGGTTGACGCTGACCATTGCCGGCTCGCTGCCGGGCTCGATTTCCCGGATGACCGGGCGGGTGTTGTCCGGCAGACGTGGGTGCCAAATCTCGAGAGTCACCTTCTCAGGGGTGCCTTCGGTACCCTGCGAGCCAACAGACAGGGTGACCTGGCCGGAGGCGTCCGTCTGGCCTGTGGCGGCGGTATCGGTGACAACAACAAAGCCCTGCATGTGATCATGAATGTTGCAGCCCAGCTCTACAATGCCTGGCTTGTCGAAGACAATGGG
The DNA here is from genome assembly GCA_033721635.1 of Marinobacter sp. Classification (GTDB taxonomy): domain Bacteria; phylum Pseudomonadota; class Gammaproteobacteria; order Pseudomonadales; family Oleiphilaceae; genus Marinobacter. The sequence continues at coordinate 5,908 of JAWWAT010000119.1, forward strand.
TGCCGCCGGGCGGTCTGCATACAGCTCAATATTGAAGGTTTTGGCCGGCGAGAAGGAGTACACGTGGTGCTGGGTATTATCACGGTTCGGGAAATCCACGCTGGAGCCAACGGGGACCACCAGCACTTGCGGATGGAAGGCGCGATTCTTTTGATAGATTTCAGTAGAGACCGGGCTTGCCGGACGGGTGTTGTCGACGGAAACCACGGCATCGGCTACGGGCTCGGTGCTGCCATCCAGGGTAACGGTTACAGACAGCTCGTAGGTGTTAGCTGTCACTGCGATGGCAGGCATCATCAGGCCCGCCAGTACTGCAATCGCTGATACTCTCATTAAACCTCTGAACCTGTCAGGCCAGGCCGGAACCGAGGGAGAATCGAATGTGGTTCCTAACCAGCAGATTTTCCCAGTAGTGCCGCATCCAGTCCCAGGCGGCGTTATTCACCTGCTCGACAAAGGGGTCGAGGTTCAGCTCGTAATAATCCGGCGTGCCTGCTATCTGTAACACGGTCACGGTGATGGAATCATCCAGCTCGTTGGCAAAGGGCTCGCCAATCAACTGGTGGGCGAGCAGATTAGCACGAGTGGCTTCGATATCCACGATTTCGCTGGCCCGGGTACACCGGTTATTTTCATACATCTCCTCCATCAGCCGATGGCAGAGGTAGGCACGAATCAGAAGCCCATCAAGACCGTCATAGCGAACCAGGAGCGCCGAAGGCTGGGTGAAATACCGGATGGCGGCATTCACAAAGGGCTCAAACAGATCCGCTTTACCAGCCTCACGGGCGCAGGCTTCGACGCATTCGATCAGACGTGGTGCCATTTCGATGTACTCAACCACGAACTGGAACAGGCAGGTGGCGGGCTGGTAACCCTCGATGGTAACCGCAGAGGGCAGCGCGGCGGCCTTCTCGTGAAGCTGTCGGAGGAAGGTCCCGGAGCGGGCTTCCTTGCGCCGCGCCTGGTCAATAATCTCTAGGACTACCTGTGGTGTCATTTCAGGAGATGCCGATGTCTGAACAAATTGAGGTCGCAAGGCGCCTCCCGTTGTTAGCAACTGATAGCAACGAGTTCCCGGACAGGAGAGAAGGGCTGGCTACCACTTCGTGCCTGCCTGTTGAGACAAGTGTAGCCGAGATTTTCCCACCTGCTTTTCCGCCAGTGTGAAAATGCCCGGCCGTAATGTTACAGATTGAATCTGCGTCACTGGCTCTGGAACCATCGACCGTGCCGGGTGTGCGACCAGCACAGCCAGCCCATGCTCACGGCGCGCGCCACCATCAGGGAAATCAACGCAAACCAGAGCCCGTGGTTGCCCCAGCCGGTGGTCAGCCACCAGACCGGTGCGAAAACGGCCAGGGCGGAGAACAGCATGGTGTTCTGCATGTCCCGGGTCCGGGTGGCTCCGATAAAGATGCCATCCAGGAGAAAGCCCCAGACTGCGGCAAAAGGTAGCAGCCAGAGCCAGGGCAGATAGCGCCAGGCGGTAGTTCTGACCTCTTCGATACCGGTAAGCAGTGTGATCAGCCAGTGTCCGCCGGCCACGAAAACAACGGTGAGCAGCAAGGCGCCCCAGAGTGACCACCTCAGGGCACTGCGAAAGACCACCCGGAAACGCCGCCGGCTGCCCTTGCCGATGGCCTCACCAATCAGCGCTTCGGCGGCATTGGCGAAACCGTCCAGGGCATTGGAAATCAGCAGCAGGAAGGTGATCAGCACTGCGTTGGCCGCCAGGATGGTGTCTCCCTGGCGCGCACCCTGGGAGGTGAAGAAGGCCAACACTAGCAGCAGCGCGATGGTTCGGACCATGATGTAGCGGTTCACCCGAAGGATCTTCAGATAATCCTCCAGTTTGCCGAACAGGGCCCGGGTGAGTGTCTGGCCTTCGGGCATGCGGCTCAGCACGATCACAAAACCGATGGTGGCCGCACCATACTCGGCAATCACCGTGGCGATGGCCACGCCACGGCTGTTCCAGCCGAGCACGGTGACAAACAGTACATCCAGCACGATGTTCAGACCGTTGGCTGCAATCAGCATGATCATCGGACCTCTCGGAAACTGGGTGCCGATCAGCCAGCCAACCAGGGTGTACTGACACAATACCGCCGGCGCGCTCCAGATCCGGATGGCTGCGTACTCGGCGGCCAGTTCCGTGACGCTGTCGCTGGGATTCATCAAGGTCAGTCCGGTCTGGATCAGCGGCTGGTGAAACAGAATCAGCAGCAGGCCGATGCCGGTTGCCAGCAACACCGACCGCAGCAACAGTGCCACCTGGCTGAAACTGTCACGTTTGCCCCAGGCCTGGGCGGCCAGGCCGGTTGTGCCCATGCGCATGAAGCCGAAGGTCCAGTAAAGAATGCTGAACAGATTGGCACCGACGGCAACGGCGCCCAGATACTCGGGGCTTTCCAGATGCCCGAGCACGGCGGTATCCACCAGTCCCAGGAGCGGAACAGTGAGATTGGTGAGCATCAAAGGCCAGGCCAGTGCCCAAAGGCGGCGGTCGGTCGCCGGCAGATTAAAAGCCATATTCGTTTTGATTCTTAAAATCCAGTTGTTAGGTCTTTTGGATTTAGACGATTTTTTAGTTTTTTCTTGATCTGTGTCTATACTCGAAGCTGAGTATCCGAAAGCAGGCTTCCACTCTGGCTTTTCCGGTGTATGCGAGCGCCAGTAAAACCAGTGGGATAACGCAAAATCCGACAAGAATAACACTCTGTGGAGACACAGTATGCGCGTGCACGCTCAGCGGGCAGGTGCCCTTTTAGGCGGTCTGATGTTCCCCGCCTGGTCCATGGCGGACTGGACACTGAACATGACCCC
>JAWWAT010000120.1:0-8704 GCA_033721635.1 Marinobacter sp.
GAACCTGGGCTTCCAGGATGCGCAGGCCCTTCAAGCAGCCCTCAAGGAAGCCAAGCGAGCCGGCGCTGATCTGGCGGACCCGAAGTGGCTAAACCTGTATGAACAACAACGCCGCCCGGCGAACCGCAGAATGATGCTGACCATGGATGTGTTCTACCATCTGTTCAGCAACCGGATTCCGCCGGTACATCTGCTGCGCAACCTCGGCCTGGGCGCCGCCCGCGCCCTCCCCTTCGCCCGCAACCGGGTGGCCCGCTACGCCATGGGTATCGACGAGGAACTTCCGGCCGTGGTCAGGCAGATAACCTCCCGGATTCCGGGCCTGAATCAGCTTTAACGCCGAACAACCCCAAGGACAATTAATAAGGAGCCACCATGTCAGAGACGATTTTCACCAAGATCATCAACCGCGAAATTCCTGCGGACATCCTCTACGAAGACGACCTCGCCCTGGCGTTCAGTGACATCAACCCTCAGGCGCCGGTGCATTTCCTCGTTATCCCGAAAAAGGCCATTGCCACGATCAACGATATCACCGAAGACGATAGGGAGTTGGTGGGGCATCTGTATCTGGTGGCGGCGAAGATTGCCAAGGAGAAGGGGTTTGCCGACGACGGCTACCGGGTTGTCATGAACTGCGGGGAAAATTCGGGGCAGACGGTGTTCCACATTCATCTGCATGTTCTCGGCGGCAAACCGCTGGGCTGGCCCCCGTATACCGATAAGATGAAGCAGGCCTGATTGGTTTAAGCTTGGGTGCCGGCAAGCGGTCCGGTAATGCTGTTTGGGACACGCTCAAGGCATCCATGCGCGCTTAGCTTTCGCCATCCATGGCGAAAGATAGTCCCAAACAGCATTACCGGCCCACTTGCTCGAACCTGGGAGCAATCGCTAGCAGGCGCCCACTTATCTCTTTCGTGGACGGAGCGGGTAACTCCCAGCTCTGATAGGACGGCGTGTGGTGCGGCTTTCCGGGACTGTCTTTCGCCATGGATGGCGAAAGTCAAGCGACCAGGGACGGCTCGAGCGTGTCTCGGAAAGCCGCACCACACGGCGGCCCTCCTCCCAAGCCAAAAAATCAGCGGCCAACCACCTTCTCAGCCTCTTCCACCGGCGTATGACGAACGTCCTCGCCTTTGACCATGAAGATCACGTTCTCGGCGATGTTGCACGCGTGGTCACCCACCCGCTCCAGGGCACGAAGCACCCACATCACGGACATGCACCGTGAAATGTTGCGGGTATCTTCCATCATGAACGTCAGCAGGGTACGGGCCGCTGCCTGATACTCCTCGTCGACGCGCTTGTCTTCCTTCATGATCCGCAGCGCCTGCTCGGAATCGAGGCGGGCAAAGGCATCCAGGGCATCGTGAAGCATGCTGAGTACGTGGGTGCCAATGTGGCGCACTTCCACGTAACCACGTGGGGCCTGGCCTTCTTCCTGAAGCTTGATCGCCAGCTTGGCGATCTTCTTGGCTTCGTCACCCACACGTTCCAGGTCGGCCACCATCTTGATCACCGAGATGACCAGACGCAGATCCCGGGCCGTCGGCTGGCGACGAGCAATGATCAGGGTGGCTTCCTCGTCGATCTCCACTTCCATCCGGTCAACTTTCTTGTCGTTGGCGCGAATCTCGTCGGCCAGATGACCATCGCCATCCACCAGCGCCTGAATGGCATTCTCGACCTGGGCTTCTACCATGCCGCCCATTTTCAGGAACTCGGTCTTGAGCTCCATCAGTTCGTCATTGAACTTGTGGGAAATGTGATCCCCGTAAACGTCGTCCTTCTTAGTAGGCATACTGTTCTTCTCCAAAATTCCTCAGGTCCGGAATCAGCCGAAACGGCCGGTGATGTAGGACTCGGTCAGTTCATGTTCCGGGGAGGTAAATACCTTGTTGGTCTCGTTCACTTCCACCAGGTGCCCCAGGTGGAAATAGGCCGTGCGATGGGATACCCGGGCTGCCTGCTGCATTGAGTGGGTCACGATAACGATCGTGTAGCTCTCGGACAGTTCGGCAATCAGCTCTTCCACTTTCGCCGTGGCGATGGGATCCAGTGCCGAGCAGGGCTCATCCATCAGCACCACTTCCGGGCTCACGGCAATAGCGCGGGCAATACACAGACGCTGCTGCTGACCACCGGACATACCGGTTGCGTTCGCATCCAGGCGATCCTTCACTTCGTCCCAGAGGCCGGCCTTGCGCAGACTGTTTTCAACAATCTCGTCCAGATCCGACTTGCGGTTCGCCAGGCCGTGGATACGGGGGCCGTAGGCCACGTTATCGTAGATGGACTTCGGGAACGGATTGGGTTTCTGGAACACCATTCCGACCCTGGCCCGCAGTTCCACCACATCCCGCTTGGGGTCGTAGATGTCGTGGTCGTCCAGTTGCAGAGAGCCCTTCACACGACAGATATCGATACTGTCGTTCATGCGGTTCAGACAGCGCAGGAAGGTGGATTTACCGCAACCGGATGGCCCGATGAAGGCGATGACTTCATTGCGGCCAATATCCAGGCTGATTTTCTTGATTGCCGGGGCATCCCCGTAGAATACCTCGACATCCCGAAGCTTGAACTTGGGGTCGTCCGAGTAAGGCTTACCGACGGTCTTGCCTTCCTCGATGATGGTTTCAGCGGGCTTCGATTCCTGAACTGGCACGGCAACCTCGTCCGGTTGGGTAACTTCACTGGTAATGGTTGTGTTGACACTATTCATCTTGATTCTCCTTACCACCGGCGCTCGAGACGTTTACGCATCCAGATGGCCAATGCATTCATACTGATCAGGAAGGCCAACAGCACCATGATGGCTGCCGACGCTCGCTCAATAAAAGCCAGTTCCGGGCTGCCCGCCCACAGGAAAACCTGCACTGGCAGCACTGTGGCCGAATCCAGGAACCCATCAGGCACATCCACAATAAATGCCACCATGCCGATCAGCAGCAGCGGCGCGGTTTCACCCAGTGCCTGGGCCATGCCGATGATGGAACCGGTGAGCATGCCCGGCATGGCCAACGGCAACACATGGTGCAGAACCACCTGCATCTTGGAGGCACCGATACCTTCCGCCGCCTCGCGGATCGAGGGCGGTACGCTTTTAATCGCGGCCCGACTGGAGATGATGATGGTGGGCAGCGTCATCAAGGTCAGCACCAGACCACCAACCACCGGGACCGAGCGGGGCATGCCGAACAGGTTGATGAACACGGCGAGGCCGAGCAGACCAAAGATGATGGAAGGAACCGCCGCCAGATTGTTGATATTCACTTCGATGAAATCGGTGAACTTGTTCTGGGGCGCAAATTCTTCCAGATAGATGGCCGCGGCTACACCAATCGGGAACGACAGGATCAGGGTAACGAACATGGTCAGCAGCGAACCGACAATGGCACCAAGGATACCTGCCTTGGAAGGGTCACGGGAATCACCGCCACTGAAAAACACGTCGTTAAAGGACGTCTCGATGACGCCCCGTTCCTGCAATTCATCAACCCAGGCTTGCTGCTGGTCATTCAACTTGATCGAGTAGGCGTCGTCGCCCGCGTGCTTTACGTAGACATCAACGTTGGTGTGGCTCAGGAACGTCATGGTCTGCGACGTGCCCAGCCAGTCCGGGTTGGCCCTGAGCGCATCACGAAGAGTCACCGACGCATAGGGGTTAATCAGTCCACGTACCTGGTCCCGATCATCCTCTGTCGCTCCGGGAATCGCCTTGATCAGCGCCTGGACCAGCGGCTCAACAAAATCCGCCATTTTCATCTGGCGCTCGTCCGTCGGGTCATCCAGGTACATCATTTCACCATCCAGCTGCACATCCATGGTGATGGTGGTCTTGAGGAAGCCGGTATAACCCTTACCGATAATGTCGGTGAACAGGATCAGCAAAGCCCCCAAGGCAATGGCTATAGCCAGCACGCCATAGGCGCGAAACCGGCGCTCCTTACGATAGCGGCTTTTCAGTGACTGGCGGACTATCTCCGCCTGCGAGCGTTGGTTATTCATACTGTTCCCGATATTTGCGAACGATTTTCAGTGCAATGACGTTGAGCAACAGGGTTGCAAGGAAGAGCATGGCGCCCAATGCGAAGGCAGCCAGCGTCTTAGCGCTGTCGAATTCCTGGTCACCGGTGAGCAGGGTCACGATTTGCACGGTCACGGTGGTAACCGTTTCCAGAGGATTGGCGGTCAGGTTTGCCGCCAGCCCTGCGGCCATGACCACGATCATGGTTTCGCCGATAGCCCGGGAGACCGCCAGCAGAATGCCGCCCATGATTCCGGGCAGTGCAGCCGGGAAAATCACCTTCTTCATGGTTTCCGACTGGGTCGCACCCAGCGCCAGAGAGCCGTCCCGCATGGCCTGGGGTACGGCATTGATCACGTCATCCGAGAGGGACGATACAAACGGAATGATCATGATGCCCATGACCGCACCGGCGGCCAGGGCACTCTGGGAGGACGCCTCGATACCGATGGATGCGGCGAGGTCACTGATAAACGGGGCAACAGTCAGGGCGGCAAAGAAGCCGTAAACCACGGTCGGGATACCGGCCAGCATTTCCAGCAGAGGCTTCACCACACCGCGGACCTTCTTGCCGGCATACTCGGACAAGTAAATGGCCGACAGCAGCCCCACCGGTACCGCCACAATCATGGCAATGGCGGAAATCAGCAGGGTGCCGGTGAACAGAGGGATCATGCCGAATGCACCCTGGGAAGCGACCTGATCAGCCCGCATTGCTGTCTGGGGGCTCCAATGGCTGCCAAAGAAAAACTCGGTGAACGGCACCTTGCCGAAGAAACGAATGGTTTCAAAGGCTACAGAAAAAATGATGCCGACGGTGGTCAGTATTGCCAGCGCCGCGCACGCGAAAAACACCCACTTTAGAATGGCCTCAACCTCAACCCGGGCATTCAATCGCGGACGAACCCTCAACCAGGCGAGGAAACCCGCCAAAACAGAAACCGAAATCACGAGTGCAGACATAAGGAACCGGCCCTGGCTGCGCAAAGCCTGCAAACGCTCTGCAGCCTCGGCGATCGGCGCTTCCACGAAACCCGGGGGTAGGGCTCCGCTGGCGACATTGCTGATTTTACTCAGCAGCAGACTCGCCTCACCATCGGTCGCCGGCACCATGCCCTCCGGCAGGCCGCCAATCACAATCAGCTGAATGACTTTGCCCTGGAAAGCAGCCCACAAACCAAGCACCACAAGAGCGGGAATACCACTCCACAATGCCGCACGGGCTCCGTAGTAAAAAGGAAGGGACTTGAGATGACGGATCCCACCCAGCGGCATCGCCAGAGACCGGGACCGGGCATAACCGAGCCAATAGGCCACGATCGCCAGCACCAGAGTCAGTAATAAAAGATTAGCCGGTTGCATGAAAATTCCTGTGTTCGACTTCGGATTGGCGCACAGTTTACAGATTCGTTACCACACTGGCACCAGCTCGTCCTAACGTGCAAAAGGTGCGGGCCCCTATCGAGACCCGCACCTCTGTTTCTGACCGGACGGCGTTATTACTTAAGTTCGTCCAGTGTCAGGTTCGGCATATTCTCAGCCTTTTCCATCAGGTCCATCAGGGCAGCACGGGGCGGCACGATCAGGCCTACATCTTTCAGGTAACCGTTCTGACCCATGGCAGCGTTGCTGGTGAACTCGCTAATGTATTCCTGGATACCCGGAACCACACCAACGTGGGCTTTCTTCACGTAGAAGAACAGTGAGCGGGCAACCGGGTAGTCGTCTTCAGCAATCGCTTCAGCAGTCGGCACCTTGCCATTCAGAGTAGCGGCCTGCAGACGGTCGGAATTCTCTTCCATAAAGCTGTAGCCGAATACACCGTACATACCTTCATCGCCGATCAGCTTCTGAACGATCAGGTTGTCATTCTCACCGGCTTCGATGAATGCGCCGTCTTCACGAACGCTTTCACAGATGGAAGCGTGCTCGTCCTTGCTCAGATTGGCGGCTTCGGGCAGCTCATCACAACCAGCGGCCAGGGCGAGTTCGTTGAAGGAGTCACGGGTACCGGAAGTCGGGGGGGGACCCATCACGCGAATCGGCTTGTTCGGCAGGCTGGAGTCAACGTCGCTCCAGTTCTTGTTCGGGTTGGCAACCCACTCGCCGTTAACGGGCACTTTGGAACCCAGGGCCAGGAACAACTGCTCCAGGGTGATGTCCAGGTTCTCTGCTTCCTTGGAGCTGGCAATCACGATGCCGTCAGAGCCGATGCGGAACTCGGTGATGTCAGTCACACCGTTGCTCTGGCAAAGCTCGAATTCGGAGGTCTTCATGCGACGTGAAGCGTTGGTGATGTCCGGGTGCTGGGTGCCGATGCCCTGACAGAACAGCTTGAGACCGCCGCCTGAACCGGTGGATTCCAGCTTGGGAGTGCTGAAGTCGGTCTTGGTGCCGAAACGCTCGGCAACAACAGTGGCGAACGGATAAACGGTAGAGGAACCCACGATGCTGATGGTGTCACGGGCCATGGCGGGTGCAGACATAGCGGCTACGGAGCCGGCCAGTGCTACAGTCGCGAGTGCTTTGTTCAGTTTCATCACGTCATGTCTCCATTTTTGGTTTGGACGTTTTGTCGGATGTGCTTTACCGATGGGTGCAGACTAATGGCACTCTGTGACAACTTTGTTACAGCACCTGAAATATAGTCGGGAATGTTCAAATTTGCTTGCAGCGACGCTCCAGCCCGTTACCATGCGTGATAAAACAATTCCAGGCTCGCAAGAAGGCAGTACTATGACAGCGCTAGACGATGACAAACCCATCCCCCGTGGCGATCTCATCCTGCAGGTAATCCCGCTCCCCGCCGACACCAATGCCAATGGCGATGTCTTTGCCGGCTGGCTGGTGCAACAGATGGATATCGCCGCTGCTACCATGGCCGGTCGCATTTCCCAGGGGCGCAATGCCACCGTGGCCATGGACCGGATGGAGTTTCTGTCGCCGTTACGGGTGGGGTCCCAGGTGGGTTGCTATTGCGAACTCGTGGATATTGGTCGCAGTTCCATGAAAATCAGTGTGGAAGTGTGGACTCTGGACCGAACCGCAAAGAATCCAAGGAAGGTCACCGAAGGCCTGTTCGTCTATGTTGCCATTGATGAGCACGGCCGGATCCGCGAAGTACCGGAGCAGGTTCGCTGAACGGTCAGTCCGCTATTTCCAGCCGTGCAGAAGTCGCGCGTAGTTGAGGCGCTCCCAGGTTCGACTGTTGGGCGCCCTTTCCATTGAAAGCGCTCCGCGTGCCTCTTCCAGGTTGCGATACCCCATATCGGAAAGCCGCCGGCTCAATTCGCCGTGTATTCGCCCCATGGCGCCGGGGCCATCCGCCAGCAGCGCAGACACCACCTGCACTACCCTGGCTCCTGAAAGAATCGCCTTGGCCGCGTCATCCCCACTGTGAACGCCACCCGAAACCGCCATTTCCAGTGATACCTGGCCATACAGCATGGCTACCGCATGCAGGCGCACGGGCAGCTCGGCGTTGGATGAAAGCACCACTTCCCGGCTCAACTCAAGCTCGTCCAGATCCATATCCGGCTGATAGAACCGGTTGAACAACACCACTCCGCGTGCGCATGCCGCTTCGATGCCGGCCACAAATGCCGGCAATGCCGAATAGAACGGCGACAGTTTGACACTGACAGGGATACTTACCTGCTCCACCACAGACCGGACTACCGCCAGCTGGCGCTGTTCCAGACTGGCAGCTGTTTCAGCGGGATCTGTGGCCAGATCATAGAGGTTGAGCTCAATGGCGTGGGCCCCCGCCGCTTCCAGCTCACGCGCATGCCGGGTCCAGCCCCCGGTCGAGATACCATTGAGAGAGGCAACGACCGGCACACCCAGCGAGTGTCGCAGCAGCTCCAACCTCTGGAGATAGCTGTCCGATCCCATCTCGAACAGCTCGGATTCCGGAAAAAACGACCGGGCCTCAGCATCCATATTGATTCGGGAATCAATAAACCGATGGGCCGCCATCTGCTCTTCCACCAGCTGTTCCTCGAACAACGAGTGCATAACCACAGCGCCCGCACCGGCCTTCACACAGGCTTTCAGCGCATCCAGGTCATCGGTCAGCGGACTCGCGCCGACCACCAGAGGCGAGCGCAGCTCCAGCCCCAACCAACGGGTTGCCAGGTCAGTCATGACGTTCACCCTTTTCGTTACCTGCCTCGGAAGATTCGTGGGGCTCAAAGTGGATCCCCGCCAGTTGCTTGTAGAGCTCACGCTGCTCAGTCGCCGCCTCCGAAGCGGCCGCCACCAGCTGTTCGTAGCGCTGTGGATCCCTCAGCTCCAGCATCCGGAACCGGGCTTCCTCCTGCATGTAGGCCTTCATGGTGACTTTCTGGCGCAGGGAATCCAGTTGCAGGGGCGGCAACCCTTCATGGATGCGGCGGGGGTCGAACCGGTACAGCGGCCAGGCCCAGCTGTCCACCGCCCGTTTCTGCTGTGCCGGGGAGTGCACCAGGTCGTAACCGTGGGCAATGCAGGGGCTCTGGGCGATAATCAGTGCCGGGCCGTCGAAGCTCTCAGCTTCCTGCAGGGCCTTGGTGGTGTGGTTGCTGTGGGATTGCATGGCGATCAGAGCCACGTAGACATGACCATAACTCATGGCCAACAGGCCCAGATCCTTCTTGCGGGTGGCCTTGCCGGCAGAGGCAAACTTGGCGATGGCAC
>JAWWAT010000121.1:0-8693 GCA_033721635.1 Marinobacter sp.
CATCGTCAACTGGTATCGCAACCTCGGCCTGGAATTGCTGGAAGTTTACGGGATGTCGGAAAACTTCGGGTATTCGCACGCCAATCGCCCGGGACGGGCAAGAGCCGGTTCCGTGGGTATGGCCAACCCGGGTGTCGAACACCGTATCGGCGAGGGCGGCGAAGTCCAGGTGAAAAGCCCGGGCCAGATGCTGGGCTACTACAAGAACGAGGAGAAAACCAAAGAGGACCTTACCGAGGACGGTTTCCTGAAAACCGGCGATATGGGCGAAATTGACCGTGATGGCACCCTCCGGATCACTGGCCGGGTAAAGGATCTGTTCAAGACGTCCAAGGGCAAGTACGTGGTGCCGGTGCCCATCGAGAACCGCTTCAACCATCCCAAGGCCGAAGTGGTCTGTGTGGCCGGTGCCAACCAGCCGCAGCCTTGCCTGATGGTTCTGCTGTCAGAGGAGGCCAGAGATGAACTGGAGAGCGGAGCCGATCGCAGCGAGCTGGAGCAGGAACTGGCGGCCGAGCTGGACGCGGTGAACACGGAGTGCGAATCCCATGAGAAGGTAGCCTTCGTGGTGGTGGTTCGCGAACCCTGGACCATGGAAAATGGCATGCTCACGCCGACCATGAAGATCAAACGGAATGTGATCGAAGACTTCTACAACCGAAAAATGGACGACTGGTTCAGCCAGAAGAAGAAAGTCGTTTGGGAATTCTGATTCGCTAACGCAAAACGCCGGTGGTTCTCAAGGAACCACCGGCGTTTTCAAATCCTTATGTTCTTTCTGTTCTCAGCCTGAGCGATCTCACCGCTCATGCCAGACTCGGCTGCCGGTTAGTGGCCGCCCTGCATCTGGCTCATATCCGGAGCAACGTTTGCTGCTTTCCGGTTGAAATTCCGCATCTTACGACTGAAAAACTGAACCGCCTGCCTTGCTGCAGCACGGGTATGCTGGCGCCTGACCTCAGCACTGTTGTGGAGGATACTGGACGGCAGCGGGTTAACGGTTGCGATATGGTTCTGAGTCATAGCGCCTTCCTCCTTATTTCTGGTGAATTGATTAGCGATCTACCTTTAATTTACAAACGATTCTAAGGGTTCTTATTTGCAGCTCAAATACGTTAAAATCCCTACTCACGTTGCAAATATGCAGTAGCTATGGACTGGGATTATCTTCGATACGTAAGGGCTCTGGCAATAGGTGGAACACTCGCCAAAGCCGGAGAATTACTGGGTGTGCACCAAACCACAGTTTTGCGTCGACTCGATCAGATGGAAGAGTCGATGGGTGTGCAGTTTTTCGAACGAAGTCGGGATGGATTGCACCTGACGCCGGTAGGCGAGACCGCATTTCGGGAGGCCGAACGGTTGGCCATCGAGATGGAAAATCTCGAGCGTAAACTCGTTGGGCAGGATTCGGCGCCTGTGGGCAAGGTACGGCTGGCGGCAGAAGACGCGATGATGAACGCGTTGCTCAGCCCGATCCTTGCCGAGCTGGTGCGGGAGTTTCCTGATATTGAGCTGGAGACCCTGACAGACAACGACGTGGCCAATCTGAGCCATCGGGAAGCGGATCTGACCCTGCGCCCCGAAAACAAGCCACAGGCCACCCTGGAAGGCCAGCGGATTGCAGCCATCGAATCCGCCGTCTATGGGTCCGCACGCTATTGCCGGCGGCACCGCAATATGGACATTGAGAACCATCCGGAAGGTTGCCTCTGGATCCTGCCCGATGAAACCTTCAGCCACCTGGCTACCGGTCGCTGGTATCGGAAGCATCTGAAGAATGTCACTTCCTTTATTCGCTGCAATAGCCTCCAATCCATGCATGCTCTGGCGAAAGCCGGTACCGGCCTGGCGGTCCTGCCCTGTTATCTCGGGGAGGGTACGCGCGAACTCCGCCGTCTCTCGGACCCGCTGGAAGGTGAGAGCGTTGATCTTTGGCTGCATGTCAATCAGGACACCCAGCAAATGGCCCGGGTTCGCATCGTGATGGAATATCTGGTTGAGCGACTTCAGGCCCTGGAGCACCAACTGGAGATTTCTTCCGCTTTCTGACGAGCGTCAGCCGCAAAACGGCCAGAACTGGTACCAGCGCCAGCACTGGAATTCCTGCTCGCAGGTCTTGAGCTGATTATCATAGCGGAAGGCCCGGTTCTGCACCCGGGACGCCAGATCCATGACGACCGGTTTCTGCTCGAAACTTCTGCGGGCGTATCCGCCCCGGCCCTCGTGATAGGCAAGATACAGTTTCCTGGGTGCCGAATAGGGAATACCCAGATGTCGGTGACTCAGCTGGTTGTACCAGCCGACGAAATCCAGCGCGTACTCCATATCGGTGCGCACAGTAAACCAGCCCTCACCGTTGGCCTGAAGGTATTCCCGCCAGGCCGGGTCCAGGGCCTGGGCATAGCCGTAAGCTGTTGTTGGCCTGGTCCAGGGAATAAAGCCCCAGAGCAGGGTGCGGGGTGGCCGGGCATGACTGCGGAATGAGGACTCGTAATAGACGAAGGCCATCTGGGTGGCGATGGGTGTGCCCCAGCGTCGTTCGGATTCGCTGGCGTAGTCGTACCAGACCGGATGCTCCCGAAAGATTTCACAGATGTTCTCCGGATTTGCCGGGGGATCCGGTGCCAGCAGGCTGAAGCGCAGCGTTGCCCAGGTGCCCATCAACAGACCCAGTAGCGGGAGCCCGTACCATCTGGCCCGGCTTTTCCAGATATCAAGCGCCGTGCGCCGGCCTCTGCGTTTCCCAAGAGGTCTTTTTCGTATTCCTACCAAATCGTCATCTCCGGCCCCCAGGGAGTGCTTGCTGCGTGCATCACACCCATGGCATAAGGGAATCAACGACACGTTCGGGATGATAGATAAATGATGCGATTTCCCCTAATTAAACCTCTTTTAGTCACCGCCCTGCTCATGACCGGTACTGTCCAGGCGGCGCCGGCTGCCCGCCAGGTACTGGAAGTATCGCCTGTTGACGATATCGTAGCCCGCTACCCGGCCATGATGAGCCAGGGGATCCGCGAGGGGCTGAAGCAGAATGGTCAGCTTCCGCCCATGGTGGCCAATACCATTGGCAACATTGTCAGCAGCGGTTTTAACTCGGTGGATATTGAGCAGCAGATCATTAACGATCTGCAAGCAAATCTCACCGACTCGCAGCTCCAGGCCGTTCACGACTGGTACGAGACTCCCGTGGCAAGAAAGATTTCCTCTGCTGAGATTGCGGCTTCGGAACCCTCTGCCTGGCCGCAAATCCAGGCCAGCGCTGCGGAACTGAACAGCCAGTACAAGGGCACGCGCAGAGCGGAAATGTTCGACCGGTTTGATCGGGCGGCCCGGGCAACAGAAAGCGCGGTGGATACCACCATCGCCGTCCAGCTTGGTCTGGCAACCGCCATGGCTGCCTTTAGCAGTGATTCAGCCAATTATGAACAGCTCCGGCAACGCATTGAAAGCCAGCGCAGCATGCTCAGGGGCGTTGTGGGGCAGCAGGTCTATGACAGCTACCTGTATACCTATCAGAACATCGGGGCCCAGGAAATGGATCTCTACCTGCAGTTTCTGGAGAGCCCGGCCGGTTCAGCCTTCTCGAAGGTCGTTACCAACAGCATTCAGGAAGCCATAACCGAGCCCGTGGAAACCATTGGCAAGCAGATGGCCCGATTTCTCAGTCCGGAATCACCAGGCGGTCAGTAAATTCCTGCAGCTCCCGGTAGACCTGGTCACGCTTCCGGTCATAGCGATGGGAAAAGTGGAACGCAATCAATTGCCCGACCTGTGCCGCCTCGGCGATGCCGGCACAGGCCCTCGTGGTCAGATGGTGAGTGTGCCGGGCCTGTCCCTCATCCGCAGCCATGAACGAGGCCTCACAGAACAACGTGTGTGCCCCCAGGGCCAGCTCTGTCATTTTGCTGATGTTATCGGAGGTATCGGCGAAATCCGTGCCGTAGGCGATCTTCTCTCCCGGCGTCTGAATCAGAAGTTTGCGGGCCAGGTCTTCGGCGCGATAGGTGCGTTCGGCGGCTGGCGAGATGAGTTCATCCGGCCGCTGGCGTAGCACAGCCATTTTCAGGTCGTGTAGCCAGGGGCCGGGTTTCAGCCCTTCAGCCTGTAACTGGTCGTTGCGTACCTGCAGCTTGCCAAAGGGTTCCCAGGCAAAAGCCAAAACAGGCGTGCCGTGGTCCAGCATGGCAGCACGAACCTGAAACTCCGGTTCCCGGAGCAACACCCCGCCAGGGGTAGCCTCGTCGTCGAGGGCGGTAGGCGCCGAATCGCCGGCGGTTATTCTCCAGCGTTTCAGGTGGTCGCCGTGCCATTCATGGACCACAAACCTGGGCCCGCGATCCTCCACGCGATCCCAGAGGATGCCGCTGATCATTCCGGCAATGTGCCGCATCAGGCCGGGCGGCCCGAACAGTCGGCAGGGCGGAAAGTAACCGATCCGGCTGCGAAGGAACCACATGAACCCGCCAATGTGATCAGCGTGGCAATGGCTGATGAAAACGTCAGTTACCTGATGAGCTGATCGCAGGGGCATGCGTCCTGTGTCGCCCAGATCAAACAAAAGGCTGCGGGCTTGATGCAGGAGCCTGAGTTGCAAAAGCGGGTCACCGCACACACCGTTTACCAGGGAGGCAACCACGGGGCCAACCCGAACTGCCACTTGCGGGTCGTTGGCAACGCTGGTCAGCGCCCCCAACTCGACGCTTACCTGGACGGCACCTTCGGTTTGTCGCCTTTGATCCATAAATTCTCCCGACGGCTGAATTTTTCATTGGACGCGATTTGTGCAAAGCCGGATTAGGGTCCAATCTCCCTAGTATATGCGAGTGAGGAGTGTCGTTATGGATTTCAATGCCTATCAGAAAGCCTTGTCCTCACAACTGAGGGGATTGGAGTGCCCGTTTTCGGAGCAGGAATTTGCGGAGCGTCTGGCTCGTGTCCGGGATCGAATGACTCAGGAGGATTTCGGGGCGCTGCTGCTCACCGATCCTTCGGATATTTTCTACCTTACTGGTTACAGCACCTTTGAGGTGTCTGTGCATGTGGCCCTCGTGGTCACACAGGAGGACATGCTCTTGCAGGTGCCCTCCATCGAAATGGGCCCGGCCATGGTGACCACGCGGGTCGCGCGGGTCAGCGGATACCGCTGGGAGGGCATCGGCGAAGTGCTGGAACCGCTGGTCGAGGTCCTCAATGATGGTGTTGAAACGGTTGGCATTGATGCCTGGCACGGCTCCCTTCGCCAGGGCGTTCTGGATGGCCTCAAGGCGCGAATGACGGGCGTGCGATTTCTGAACAACGGTGGTTTGTTGAAGCAGATCCGGATCGTGAAATCTGACGCCGAAATCGGTTTTCTGAGGGAGAGCGCGCGGATAACCGCCGAGGGCCTGAAGGCTGCGGTGGCGGCGGTCCGCCCCGGAGTTACTGACAATGATATTGCTGCGGAAGGTGCCCGGGCATTACTGGGGGCCGGCAGTGAATTCATGAGCATGCAGCCGATTGTCGTCACCGGCCGGCGTAGCAGCGTGATCCACTGCAATCATAAGCGCACGGTGGTGCGGGAGGGCGATCCGGTGTTTCTGGAATTCGGCTCAGCCTGGCACCGCTACACCGCTCCGATGATGCAGACTGTGGTGGCCGGAGCCAGGCCCTCGTCGGAAATGCAGAGGGTTCATGACGGTTGCCGTCGGATTGTGGACACTCTCCTGGCGTCTGCCCGACCGGGAGTCACCTTTGATCAGGCCGCCCAGGACGCCGAAAAGGCGCTCCAGCCGCTGGCAGGCAAGGTTTTTTTCTCTGGCGTGTTCGGCTACACGGTAGGCGCCCAGTTTCCCCCTTCCTGGGTGGAGGGCTCGGGCTTTATCGCGAGGGGCGGCAACATAAAGTTCCGGCCCGGCATGGTCTTACATCTGCCTATCTGTTTGCGTGTCCCGGGGCAGTGGGGCATTGGCTGTAGCGAAACCATTCTGATTACCGAAGAGGGATCGGAACCGATTACCGACAACCCCTGGACACTCGGCTAATCCAGTCGCAGATCTGACAGGTAAACGGTTCGCGGCTCAGGCAGGCGAACCGCAAAGAGCCCCATGCGCCTGACCTGCGACATGTCCATGGTCCGGCCATCTGGTGCGCTCTTGATGTCGGCCAGATTTCTGGTGAAGGTATTGAAGCCGGGGCCAAGGATCAGGCGTGTGTTGTAGCGGTCATTGTAGTCATGCTCGCTGCGGTCATGGGCCACGTCATTGATTCGAAGTGTCAGTGCCAAAGGTTCCGTTGAGGGGTTGAACAGTGTTATGACCAGCCTCTCGAAACCCCGCCAGTCGGCTGGCAGGTTATTGAGCGAGACCCCCGAGTAGGTTTCCGTGCCCAGGTCAATCTTCAGGCTGTGCGAGTGATTGACCAAATGATTGGCAGAAACCGTTGGCCTTCCGGTCCAGAAGGGCTCCGGTTTCTGATGATCGAAGTCATAGAGCAGAGGAAGCTGGTGATGGACCTGCCACTGTCTGGCCGCAACCATCCCGGTTGCGCCCACCTCCAAAAACAAGAGCAGCGTGACGGTTGTCGTTATCAGGACCCGGCGGGCGGAGGCCTTTGGTCCCGGAACTAGCATCGGGCGCCAGGCGATAACCAGCCAACCGCCAATCAGGTTGCGCAGCAGATCCTTCCCGTCCATTTCACGGCTATGGCTGTTCTGGATAAGCTCGATGCCAATGCCGGCAACCAGCAATACGGCAGTGACAGCCAGCCAGAGACGCCAGCCGCCAAACCACCGCCAGGGCCTGATGGCCAGTGTCAGCATCGCAAAAAGAAGAATGTGACCCAGGTTCCAGGCCGACTTGAGGAGTGGCCCCGAGGCCCAGTCAGGCCCGCCAACAAAGAGGAAAGGTGCTATAAGCAAAGAAGCAGCACCGGCCAGCAACGGCAGTTGCCGGCCGATGGTTGGCATTCCCGGTATGAAACCAGGAATCATCAGCTACGGCTGGTGACTTCCAGCAGGTGATAGCCGAACTGGGTCTTGATGGGACCAATGACGGTGTTCACTTCGCCGTTGAACACGGCCTTGTCGAACTCGGGCACCATCTGGCCCGGGCCGAAGGAGCCCAGATCGCCGCCATTGCGGCCGGAGGGGCATGAGGAGTGCTGCTTTGCCACTTCGGCAAAGTCCTGCCCGCCTTCAATTGCTTTTTTCAGTTCTTCGCATTTTGCTTCGCTGTCTACCAGAATGTGGCGTGCTGTTGCCTGTGCCATGATCAAAGTCCTTGTGTTAGATGAATGGGGACATCAGAACGGGAATGCTGCCCTCACAGATCGCCATAGGCAAGCCTTTTTATCCGTGTTTCTGCGGCCTCACAGTAGAACCGGCAAACCTGTACAATGCCGGCTTTCTTTTCGCCGGCGTTCGCCCGGCCCCACATCGACAGGTTTTTTCTTGATCTCCACTGCCAATATCACCATGCAATTCGGGGCTAAGCCCCTGTTTGAAAACGTCTCCGCCAAATTCGGTAACGGCAACCGCTATGGCCTTATCGGTGCCAACGGCTGTGGCAAGTCCACACTGATGAAAATCTTGGGTGGAGACCTGGAGCCATCCGCCGGGCAGGTCATGCTAGAGCCCAATACGCGGCTGGGTAAACTGCGCCAGGACCAGTTTGCCTACGAGGATTGCTCGGTCATCGATACCGTGATCATGGGGCACGAGGAACTCTGGAACGTCAAGAAGGAACGGGACCGGATCTATTCCCTGGCGGAAATGAGCGAGGAAGACGGCATGGCTGTGGCGGACCTGGAAGTGCAGTTCGCCGAAATGGACGGCTACACCGCCGACGCCCGAGCCGGGGAACTGCTGCTGGGTCTGGACATCCCGCTGGAGCAGCACGACGGCCCCATGAGTGCCCTCGCGCCGGGCTGGAAATTACGTGTACTGCTGGCCCAAGCCCTGTTTTCGGATCCCGACGTGTTGCTGCTGGACGAGCCCACCAACCATCTGGACATCAACACCATCCGCTGGCTGGAAAACATCCTGGTGGCCCGGGACAGCACCATGATCATCATCTCCCACGACCGTCATTTCCTGAACAGCGTGTGCACCCATGTGGCGGACCTGGATTATGGCGAGCTGCGCCTGTTCCCGGGCAACTACGACGAATACATGACCGCCGCCACCCAGGCTCGCGAGCGTATGCTGTCGGACAACGCCAAGAAAAAGGCGCAGATTGCCGAACTGCAGCAGTTTGTCAGCCGCTTTTCGGCCAACGCCTCCAAGGCCAAGCAGGCCACCTCCCGTGCTCGCCAGATCGACAAGATCCAGCTGGAGGAGGTGAAACCCTCAAGCCGGGTGAGCCCGTTTATCCGTTTCGAGCAGGGCAAGAAACTGCACCGCCAGGCCGTGACCCTCGACAAGATGACCAAGGGGTTTGATGACAAGCCGCTGTTCAAAAACCTCAGTCTGCAGGTTGAGGCGGGAGAGCGAGTGGCGATCATTGGCCCCAACGGCATCGGTAAAACCACGCTGCTGCAGTGTATGGCCGGCGCCTATACGCCGGACAGTGGTGAGGTAAAGTGGACGGACAGTGCGGAAGTGGGCTATTTCGCCCAGGACCACACCGCGGACTTTGCTGACGACGCCACTCTGACCGACTGGATGGCGCAGTGGACCAAGGGTGGCGAGCAGCTGGTGCGGGGAACTCTGG
>JAWWAT010000122.1:0-8690 GCA_033721635.1 Marinobacter sp.
GAGGGCCCGAAGCCGGCGATCAAAGCTCAGAGTTATAGTCCAAGGAATTTTTACATCGGATTAAAAGTCCAGTAGGTCGAATTAGGCACAGCCGTAATCCGACAAAACACACCGACCTGCTGGATTCATTGTCGGATTACGACTTCGTCTAATCCGACCTACAGACTGCCCTCCTATAACTCCAAAGCCGGAAGGCGAGGATGGGTGGCCCCTCCCAAAAATGTCGGCGGCCATGGATGGCCGACGCCAAGCGCACATGGATGTGCTCGTAGCGGTTTTTGGGAGGGGCCACCCATCCTTGCCACCCACGATACTGGCTGGCTAGGGCCAGAGTACGACCGACACCTCAAGAGCCGACTTTCAAAACCACCTTGCCGGTCGCTTTCCGCTCGGTCAAAGCTCCCAACGCCTTTGCGTAGTCTTCGAATTCGTAAACCGCACTGATCTTCGGGTCGATCTTACCTTCGGCATAGAGCTTCATCAGCTCCATCATGTTCTGCGCGCTCGCCTCCGGCTCGCGCTGGGTGAAGCTGCCCCAGAACACGCCGACCACGGAGCAGCCTTTTAGGAGCGTCAGGTTGGCGGGAATCTTCGGGATGTCACCGGCGGCGAAGCCGATGATCAGGTGGCGGCCGTTCCAACCCATGGCGCGGAGGGCCTGTTCGGTGAAGTCGCCGCCAACCGGATCGTAGATCACATCCACGCCTTTGCTGTGGGTGAGCTTCTTCACAGCGTCTTTGAGCGGCTCTTCCGTATAGTTGATCAGCTCGTCGGCGCCGGCTTCCTTTGCAACAGCCAGCTTCTCGGCGGAACTGGCGGCGGCAATAACCTTTGCGCCCATGGCCTTGCCGAGCTCGACCGTGGCGAGGCCAACGCCACCGCTGGCTCCGAGGACCAGAAGCGTTTCGCCAGGCTGCAGGTTGCCCCGCTGCTTAAGGGCGTAATAGGAGGTGCCGTAAACCATGGTGAAGGCGGCCGCCTTCTCATCAGACATGCCATCGGGCACGGGCAGGAGGTTCTGTTCCGGTACGATCACTTCTTCTGCAAAAGCGCCATAACCGGTAAGCCCCGCGACACGATCGCCAACTTTGAAGCGGGTTACCTTGTCGCCAACCTCGATAACTTCACCTGCCATTTCACCACCCGGGGAAAAAGGCAGACTAGGCTTCAACTGATATTTATTTTCAATAATGAGGGTATCCGGAAAATTCAGGCCAGCGGCTTTTACCCGTACTTTCACGCCTCGGCCTTTCACCTCAGGACTGGGAACATCTTCGATGACCAGCGTCTCAGCCGGTCCATATTCCTTGCAGAGGATGGCTTTCATGAACTCTCCATTTTTGTTTGATCGGGTTACAGGCGGTGCTCGCCTGTGATTGTTATCCGTCAAGCTAAACAGAGTCTTATCATGAAGCAAATAAAGATCTTTTATCCAACCGCATAAGCAATGCTTATTTTTACAGCAATTCCATCAGAGCATGGTCCCGCCGATCACCAGAGCCCCTACCAGAACCAGGCCGGCCACGATCAGGCCCACCTTCATTCCGGACGACAACACCTGGGGCGCCTCGCCGACGGATTTATTGTTGTCTCGGTTGACCAGATTCTGATCCTGGCTGGCGTTGCGTATGAGTTCGATCATTTTCTCACACTGATCCGATGTGAAAGAGGAAGGCTCAAAGGATTCCAACCCCTGTTCATCGAGAAAATTCCGGACATCCCGGGACAGCGGCACATACTTCATAGACCAGTTGCTAAAGGTTCGGCTTGAGAGCGGCTCTTCAATGAGCGTCACAACGTTCCGATGGCGCTCATCCTTCAGAATACGGTCGTAGGTCCTGCGAACCGCATCTTCATCACCTTCCAGATACTGGAAAAAGCGGTCGTTACCGTAATAAAGACCACCCACCAGTTGGTCTCTGGCGTTGTTTTTTCGGGAGGTCATCAGGATTCGGGCAACGTGAGGCTCCACCCCTTTTTCCACCGGCTTGGCTTCGAATGTGGCTTCACTGGCATAGGCCAGACGCATCAAGGACATAGCAACTCCGTACAACAGGATAGAGGTAAGACAAATGCAACATACGTTTGAACGTTTCGTTATGGATCACAGTTCCGGGCGGCCATGTCCCTGCCGGACCGTACCTTTGGATGAAACAAAGCGTGTTTTCCGCTATTCTCCGCGCACAAAAAAACGCCATCAGTCTGTTCTTCGCCGCTCCCGGATCCTGCCATGCTCGATATCATCTACGTACTTGAAATGATTGGAATCGTCGCCTTTGCGATTTCCGGCATGATCGTGGCGCGATCCAAGAATATGGACCCTGTAGGCGTGTTTACCATCGGATTCATCACGGCGCTGGGCGGCGGTACCCTGAGGGACCTGATCATGGACAACCACCCGCTTTACTGGATCAAACATGAGGAACAGCCCATGCTGATTCTGGCCATGGCTGTTGTTTTCAGTTACTGGAAGCGGGCGGAGCGGCTGAGGGAGTCCAGAATCGTGTTTCCTGACGCGATCGGGCTCGGGGTTTTTTCCATTCTGGGAGCCCAATTGGCGCTCGATATGGGCCACTCCTGGTTTGTCGCCTCGTTACTCGGTGTGATGACCGGCACCTTTGGCGGTGCACTGCGAGACACCCTCTGTAACGAAGTGCCCTACATCTTCCGCAAGGACCAGATCTACGCATCCATTTCCTTTGCCGGTTGCTGGCTGTACTTCGTCTGCCAATGGTTCCTTGATAACGAAGCACTCCCCCTCACCATTGGCCTGCTTTTCATCATCATTGTGCGAATGCTGGCCGTGCGGTTCGATATTCGGCTGCAGAGGGATTCACACGGCAGCTAGTGGCATCCCTGGTTTGACGAACTGTCAATCATCCCTTGGCCTGAGACAGATGAGTCGGTAATATTGCCGTTTTTTCACGCAATTCACGATTTCCGCTCAGACCAGACTTCCAAACACTAACTATCAGCATCCTGTGAGGCAGACACCCGTCATGCTTGAACGACTGTTCCAACTCCAGGCCCACGGCACCACTGTTCGTAAAGAAGTGGTTGCGGGCATTACCACCTTCCTGACCATGGCGTACATCATCGTGGTCAACCCGAGCATCCTGTCATCCACCGGTATGGATTTCGGCGCTGTCTTTGTTGCAACCTGCCTTGCAGCCGTTATCGGCACCCTGATCATGGGGCTCTGGGCCAACTACCCGATCGCTCTGGCGCCGGGCATGGGATTGAACGCCTTTTTCTCCTTTACGGTCGTTGGCAGCATGGGCTACAGCTGGCAAGTGGCACTTGGGGCGGTGTTCATCTCCGGTTTCCTGTTCTTCCTGCTGAGCATTTTCAAGGTCCGTGAATGGATCATTAACAGCATCCCCATGTCCCTGCGATTTGGCATTTCTGCCGGCATTGGTTTCTTCCTGGCGCTGATTGCGCTCAAGAACGCCGGCATTGTGGTGGATCACCCGGCCACCCTCGTGGGTCTGGGCGAAGTGAAGGTTGCAGAGAGCCTGCTGTTCTTTGGCGGTTTCCTGCTGATCTGCGCGCTGTCGTTCCGTCAGGTAACCGGCGCCGTCATGATCGGCATCATTGCGGTTACCGGCGTTGCCATGGCGCTCGGGATGGTGGAGTACAAGGGCTTTGTTTCCGCGCCGCCCAGCCTCGCACCAACGTTCATGCAGCTGGATCTGGCCGGTGCCCTGAACGTGGGCATGATCAGCGTGATTTTTGCGTTCCTGTTCGTTGACCTGTTCGACACCTCCGGCACCCTGATCGGCGCCGCCCAGCGGGGCGGCCTGCTGGACAAGGAAGGCAAGCTGCCGCGCCTGGGTCGGGCCCTGATGTCCGATTCGGTCGCGACCATGTCCGGTGCCGCTCTTGGTACCTCGACCACCACCAGCTACATCGAATCCACGGCAGGTATTTCCGCCGGCGGGCGCACCGGCCTGACGGCTGTGGTTGTGGCTGCGCTGTTCCTCGCCTGTCTGCTGTTGTCGCCCATTGCCAGTATCATTCCTGCCTACGCGACCGCTCCGGCACTGCTCTATGTTGCGGTTCTGATGGCCAGCGGCCTTAAACTCGTCGACTGGGATGACGTGACCGACGCAGCTCCGGCTGTGGTCACCGCCCTGATGATGCCGCTGACGTTTTCCATCGCTAACGGTATCGCACTGGGGTTCATCACCTACGCTATCCTGAAGGCACTCAGCGGTCGCTGGGCAGATCTGAACGCCAGTGTTGTGATCATTGCCGTTGTCTTTGTTCTGAAATTCATTTTCCTGGATGCGGCCTGATCCGCATCCAGAGCATCAACCGGAACGTTTATGGATTATTTTTCTGAGAGCATCAAAAAGGCTATTCGCACCGTCCCGGACTGGCCAAAGCCCGGAGTGGCCTTTCGTGATATCACCACGGTCCTGCAGGACAAGACTGCATTCCGGAAGCTGATTGATGCCTTCGTACACCGTTATCACGGCCACAAGATTGATGCAGTGGCAGCGGTCGATGCGCGCGGGTTCATCATCGGCTCTGCACTGGCTTACGAGCTAAACGCCTCTCTCGTGCTGGTCCGCAAGAAAGGCAAGCTGCCGTTCGATACCCTGGTGGAAGACTACGAGCTCGAATACGGCACCGCCTCCGTGGAGCTGCACAAGGACGCGTTCAAGCCCGGCGACAAGGTGGTTCTCGTGGACGATCTGATTGCCACCGGTGGCACGATGCTCGCTGCAACCCGTTTGATCCGCAGGATTGGCGCGGAGATTGTGGAAGTAGCAGCCATGATCGATCTGCCGGATCTCGGCGGCTCCCGCAAGCTGCAGGACGAAGGCCTTCAGGTTTATACTGTTTGCTCGTTTGAAGGGGAATAATTAACAGCAATCAGGAGGCGACCATGCCGGATTACCAACACCACTGGAAGGACGGCACCCCCGTCCACTTGCCGCTGGGTAAAATCGTCTGCATTGGTCGCAACTACGCTGAGCACGCCAGGGAGCTCAATAATCCCGTGCCGGATGAGCCCTTACTGTTCATCAAACCGGCAACGTCGGCGGTGCACATCACCCGCCCCCTGGATTTCCCGAGAGATCAGGGGGAAGTTCATTTCGAGACCGAACTGGCTGTTTTGATCGGCCGCCCCCTGACCCGGGCTTCCGCCAGCGAGGCCAAGTCTGCGATCCTCGGTTACGGCCTGGCACTGGATCTGACCTTGCGGGACCTACAAAGCAAACTCAAGGAAAAGGGCCAACCCTGGGAACGGGCGAAGGGCTTTGACGGAGCCTGTCCGCTATCGCCATTTGTCTCAGTCGATAAATTCTCCGGCGATCCCATTCACTTCACACTGGACATTGATGGCAATCGCCAGCAAACCGGTAATACCGGCGATATGCTCAATCCCATCGTTCCCCTGATCGTCCATATCAGCAGCCAGTTCTCATTGCTTCCCGGCGATGTGGTGCTGACCGGCACACCGAAGGGCGTCGGCCCTTTGGTCTCCGGCCAGACACTTTCACTTGAACTGGAAGACCTGCTGTTCGTGGAGACGAAAGTCGTTTAACGTGCAGGGCCGGCTAAACCCAAATCCGGTCGAGGGCGTACATCTGTTTATGGCAAAGAAACCGGTAACCTCCAGACGTGGTCGCTTCTTCAAACTCGCTGGCATGACTGCCTCTGTGGCAGGGCAATATGCAGGACAGCGAGCGCGGCGACTATTCCGCTCAGAGAACGATGAGGGCGCCCAGAGCGAGAGCTACACTCGCATGGCCGACCAGATTGCCGATACCCTGGGCGAACTGAAAGGGGCGGTCATGAAAGTGGGTCAGATTGCCTCGCAGACCCAGGATTTTTTGCCCAAAGAATTTTCAGACGCGCTAGAGAAGCTCCAGAAAGAAGCGCCGCCCATGCCGTTCGAAGTCATCGTGGGCCAGATCGAATCGGAACTGGGTAAACCAGTGTCCGAGCTATTTGAATACCTCCAGGAGACACCTTACGCCGCAGCTTCCATCGGCCAGGTGCATCGCGCCCGGCTCTACGATGGGACCGATGTCATTGTGAAAATCCAGTATCCCGGGGTAGACGAATCCTGCGATTCGGATCTCAAACAGCTGCGCATGGCGCTGAGATTGGGCGGCCTGCTTAAAATGCCCAAGGAGTCGGTCGACAGACTGTTCGCCGAGATCCGGGAGCGATTGAAGGAAGAACTGGATTACGAGAACGAGGCACGAAACATTGGACTCTTCCGGGAGTTCCACAAAGATCAGCCCTGGGTTCTGATTCCTGCTGTGGCTGAGAGCCATTCAACCCGCCGGGTCCTCACACTGGAACTGGTTGAAGGGGACCACGTCAGCAAGGTTACGAGAGACCGGTATGACCAGGAAACTATCAATCTGATCGGCCACCGGATCTTCACCCTGATGGCGGACCAGCTGTTCCGCTTCCAGTGCATCCACGGCGACCCCCATGCCGGCAATTTCGCCTATCGGCCGGACGGCTCCATCATCATGTACGACTTTGGCTGCGTGAAAAAGCTGAAGCCGGAGATCATCGAAGCCTATCGGAATGCACTGGTCTCCGCCCTGGAAGAGGATTACGAAGCGCTGGATCGCCACCTGATCGACCTTGGCGCGAGGGTTGGCAGCCAGCCAGCCGTGGATGAAGCCTATTACGCCATGTGGCGTGACATTCTGGTGGTGCCTTTTGAAGAGCGTGACGTGCCCTACGACTTTGCCGAGGCGGACATCCACAAACGGGTGGCTGAAAAAACCAGCACCGTGTTCAAATACCTGGACTACTTCAAGCCGCCGGTGGAAAGCATCTTTATCGACCGCATGATTGCCGGCCATTACTGGATGCTGAAGCGTCTGGGGGTCCAGGCGGCCTTCCGGGAAGAACTGGAAAGATACCTTCAGATTTCTGAGCACGCTGGCGCAGAGAGTTAGCGCAGGCTACTTACCCACTCGGCCATTCCCTCGCTGGCTCCTTTGCGAATAAACCGGGCCCGGGACACCGAAGCAGGCTCTCCCGGATCAATGACCGTGATGGGCACGCCTCTGTCCACTTCGTATACCAAGCCGGCAGCCGGATAAACCTGGAGCGACGTGCCGACAATCAGCAGATGATCGGCCGTGCGGACAATCTCTGCGGCTTTCTCCAGCATCGGGACTTCCTCGCCAAACCAGACAATGTGGGGGCGAAGCTGGGCGCCGCGGTCGCAGGTGTCTCCGGGATTGATATCACGGTAGCCGATATCATAGACAAGCTCCGGATACTTTGAACTGCGGGCCTTGGTCAGCTCTCCGTGGAGATGAATCACATTGCTGGCGCCGCCCCTCTCATGGAGATCGTCCACGTTCTGGGTGACGACCGTCACCCGATAGCGCTGCTCCAGTTCCGCCAGCAGACGGTGGGCCTGGTTGGGTTGAGCGGATGCCAGCTGGCGCCTCCGGTCGTTGTAGAACCGCAACACCAGCTCCTGATTTCGGGCAAAGGCCTCTGGCGTGGCCACATCGTAGACACTGTGCTGTTCCCACAATCCACCGTTATCCCGGAAGGTGGAAAGGCCGCTTTCGGCGCTGATGCCAGCGCCTGTCAGTACAACGATGTGGTCCTGCATCAGTCGAAAATCTTGCCGGGGTTCATGATGCCGTTGGGGTCAAACACCTGCTTGATCCCTTTCAGATAGGCGATTTCCGCCTCGCTGCGAGTGTACTTCAGGTAAGGTTTCTTGGTCATGCCAACGCCGTGCTCGGCAGAAACACTGCCCTGGTAGCGTTCGACAATCTCGAACACCCATTTGTTGACCTGCTGGCACTTCTCGAAGAAATCCTCGTTGGCCATGCCCTCCGGCTTGAGGATATTCAAGTGCAGGTTGCCATCGCCGATGTGGCCAAACCAGATAATCTCGAAGTCTGGATAATGCTCGGTGACCACCGCATCGATTTCCTGAAGGAAACCAGGCACTTTGGACACCACCACTGAAATGTCGTTCTTGTAGGGCGTCCGGGGAGCGATCGACTCGGAAATCCGCTCCCGCAGCTGCCACAGGTTCTGGGCCTGGGTTTCGCTCTGGCTGATCACACCATCCAGCACCCAGCCGTTCTCCACGCACTGCTCGAAAAGGGCCATGGCATCATCCATCACCTGATCGGAGACGGCCTCAAACTCCAGAAGCGCATAGTACGGTGCCTCTGTCTCAAACGGTGCCTGTACCTGGCCATGGGCCAGCACATGCCCCATGGCCTGATGGGAGAAGAATTCGTAGGCGGTCAGGTCAATCTTTTTCTGGAACGTCTGCAGCACATCCATGGTGTTGGTCAGGTCGTTCAGACCAAGTACCAGTACCGTGAGGTTGTCCGGTTTGCGGGACAGCTTCATGGTGGCTTCGGTGATGAATCCCAGAGTACCTTCTGCACCGATAAACAGGTGTCGCAGATCGTAACCGGTGTTGTTCTTCTCAAGATCCTTGTTCAGATCCAGGATATCTCCCTTACCGGTCACAACCTTGAGACCCGCGACCCAGTCCCGGCTCATGCCATAGCGAATGACCTTGATACCGCCGGCGTTGGTGGACAGATTACCGCCAAGCTGACTGGAGCCGGCCGAGGCAAAGTCCACCGGGTAATAGAGGCCGTTATCCTCAGCCGCATTCTGCAGTTGCTCAGTCACAACACCGGCCTGGCAGCGAACGGTAC
>JAWWAT010000123.1:0-8684 GCA_033721635.1 Marinobacter sp.
ATATCCTTGCGGCCGGCCAATCCGGAAGGGATCAGTTTTATCAACAAGGTTCGGCTGTCTGATCAGAGAGACGCCTGGACCGTGGATGGCAAACAGGCGGTGTTTTTCAGTCGGCCTGCAGAGCGACACCATGTCTCGAACTACCGGGAGGGCGACGTTCGAATCCACCTGCAGGACAAGGACGATCAGAGTGAAGGCCAGTGCGACGTTGGAATGGTCACGGCAGCGGCCCTGTTCCGGGTTGAGGCCGGCGAGGAATCGGAACTCCGACTCAGGGTGCCTTTGCAGGATGAATCCGCGCCGATCATGCGTTCCGATGGCTGGGCCAGCGCGCTTGAAGGGTACGCACGGCTGGAATGCCCCGATGACAACTGGCAGTTTCTCTATGACGCCGCCCTGAATTCGTTGGTGCTGCACTCTCCGGAGGATGTGTACCCCGGGCCCTATACCTATAAGCGTTTCTGGTTTCGCGATGCCGCTTTCATTATCCATGCCTTGTTGTGTGCGGGTCTGACAGACAGGGCCGAGCGGGCCCTGCACAAGTTCCCGGCGCGGCAACTGAAAAATGGCTACTTCCGCTCCCAGGAAGGTGAATGGGACGCCAACGGTGAAGTGCTCTGGATTCTCAGGCGGTTCCATGAACTCACCGGCCGGCCGCTGTCCTCTGAGTGGCAGGAGCCCGTGCGCAAGGGCGCCCGCTGGATCGAGAACAAACGCCTCAGCGATACGATTGACGAGCCCCACGCAGGTCTGCTGCCCGCCGGTTTCAGTGCCGAGCACCTCGGGCCCAATGACTATTATTACTGGGACGACTTCTGGGGCATCGCCGGTCTTGAGGCCGCCGAGGCATTGCTTGCCCCGATTGACCAGGAAACCAGCCAGCATTTCGGCGCCGGTGCCCAGGAGTTCGGCCAGACTGTTAATCGAAGTCTGTCCACCTGTGAGCAACGGCTGAAGCGACCGGGAATGCCTGCCTCGCCCTACCGCCGCCTGGATGCCGGCGCCATTGGTTCCCTGGCCATAGGTTATCCCACCCGGTTGTGCGAACCGGATGATCCGAGGCTGCTCGACTGCGTCGAGTTCCTGCTCGAAAAATGCTTTGTGAAAGGAGCGTTTTACCAGGACATGATCCACTCCGGGCTCAATGCCTACCTGACACTGCATGTGGCGCAGGTGCTTCTGCGGGCCGGTGATCCGCGATTCCTCCAACTTGTGGATGCGGTTGCCGGTTTGGCATCACCCACCGGCCAGTGGCCCGAAGCGATCCATCCGGCGACCGGTGGCGGCTGCATGGGCGATGGTCATCATGTCTGGGCGTCTGCCGAATGGGTGTTAATGGTGCGCAACTGCTTTGTTCGGGAGGAAGGTGAAGGCCTGATTCTCTGTTCCGGTATTCCTCCGCGCTGGCTGGAACAGGACAAACCTATCCGCTTTGGCCCGGCACCGACCAGTTTCGGAACCATTTCCATCACCATTACACCCCGGGCCAGTGGTGCGCCGGAGGTGACCTGGGAGGGACACTGGCACAAAGGTGAACCGAACATCGAGGTGAGGCTGCCAGACACGCAAACCTGAAAAAACTGTACTGGTTGTGAAACCGGTTTTCTGTATCTGTTTTGTTTGCCTGCTAACTTATAAAGTAAGGTAACTGACAAATACATCGAATCCGGTTGAGGTCCATGCGCTCACTGTTTTTTTCGTTCTTCGTGCCCGCGCTGTTTGTCTGGCTGTGGAGTACCGGCTTTATCGGCGCCAAGTACGGCTTGCCGTTTGCGGAGCCGTTCACGCTGCTGCTGATCCGCATGCTGCTGACACTGGTATTGCTGGCGGGCCTGGCCTGGATTATGAAAACGCGCTGGCCCGGTTGGCGCGGCGCCGGCCATCTCGCGGTCACCGGGATGCTGGTGCATGGCTTCTATCTGGGCGGCGTTTACTACGCGATTCAGGACGGTATGGCGTCCGGGATTGTTTCCCTGATCGTTGGCTTGCAGCCGCTTGTAACGGCGGCAGCGGCAGTTGTGTTCCTGAAGGAGTCTGTCAGTCGCCGCCAGTGGGCTGGTCTGGCCCTGGGCCTGGCCGGCGTTACCCTGGTGCTCCTGGAGAAGTTTGGACTCAGCGGCTCTGATTCAATGTACTCGCCCTGGAGCCTGCTCTGGGCCGTTTTTGCACTAGCCGGTATATCAATCGGCACCGTTTATCAGAAACGCTACGGGACCAATGCGGATCTGGTGGCCGGCTCGCTGATTCAGTTTTCGGCAGCCGCCGCCCTGTTTGCCGTTGGCGCCTTCGCCCTGGAAACCCGGGAGGTGGAGTGGAGCCTGCAACTTCAGTTGTCCATGGCCTGGCTTGTTGTTGGCTTGTCCATCGGTGCCGTGCTGCTACTGATGTGGTTGATCCGCCAGGGAGCGGCCTCCCAGGTCGCCAGTCTATTTTATCTGGTGCCACCGGTTACTGCGCTGGAGGCTTTTCTCCTGTTTGACGAGCGTCTGGGTGCGCTTGCCATTACGGGCGGCCTGACCGCTATTGTGGGTGTGGCATTGGTGGTCACCCAGAAAAAACCTGCCTAACGAGACTGTCCCCAGGGGTGATTAACGCATGACGGAAGTGACCAAGGGCGTCTGGTATGGTCTGAGCGCCTATACCATCTGGGGCTGCTTTCCGCTCTTCTTTGCCCTGTTCGAGGGCGTGCCGGCGTTCGAGATCCTGATTCACCGGATCATCTGGTCGTGTGTGTTCCTGGCCCTGGTCATCAGTGGCCTGCGTCGCTGGCCGGCTGTAAGAGCGGCATTGACGAATCCGGCCCAGCTCTGGCGGGTGCTTGCCTGTGCGTTGCTCATTGCCGCCAACTGGGGCATTTACATCTATTCCGTGGAAACCCGCCACGTTCTCCAGGCCAGTCTGGGCTATTTCCTGACGCCGCTGGTGAATGTGGCGCTCGGGATGCTCGTGCTTCGTGAGCGTATGGGGCGATGGCAGATGGCGGCGGTCGTGCTTGCCGGCATCGGTATCCTGATCCAACTGGGAATGCTGGGGAAGCTTCCCTGGATTTCTCTGGCTCTGGCCATCAGTTTTGGCACCTACGGTCTGGTTCGAAAACAGGTCATCCTCGATGGGCTGTCCGGACTTTTCGTTGAGACCATGTTGTTGCTCCCGATCGGCCTGCTGACCTTTGCCTGGCTTGCCACGGAGGGCATGTCCCATTTTGGCGAAAGCGCTTACCTTGGTGGTTTGCTGATGGCCAGTGGCATCGTGACTGCCATTCCGTTGCTCCTGTTTGCCGGTGCTGCCCGGCGCCTGCGGTTGGCAACCGTGGGGTTCCTGATGTACATCAACCCGACCCTTCAGTTTTTTATAGCGCTTCTGGTGTTCGGCGAACCGCTGAGCGATATCCAGCTGGCCAGTTTTGCAGTGATCTGGATCGCTCTGGGCCTCTATAGCTGGTCATCCTGGCACTACCGATCCAGGGTGGCGGTAGGCCAGGACTGAAGCTGCTGTTTTCTGGGCTGAAATATTCAGGCGATAGTGGCGAGCAGGCGATTGATTGCCTGGGCGAAGGGCACGGGCGAATCCTCCTGTAGAAAATGGCCACCTTTGAGGGTTACGTGGGGCTGGTCTTTGGCCCCCGGGATCCGCTTCTGCATATACGCATCCCCGCCGCGCGTAATCGGATCACCATTGCTGAAGGTGGTCAGAAACGGTTTTTCCCATCGTTCAAGTACCTTCCAGGCGTTTCGATTGGCCTCGCTGGCCGGATCGTTGGGCTGCATTGGCACCAGGCGGGGGAAGGCCCGGGCGCCAGCCTTGTATTTCTTGCCCGGGAAGGGCGCATCATAGGCGCGCATCTCATCGGGACCCAGCTTGCGAAATGAGCCAGTATTGATGATCCGCGCAATGGGAAACCAGGGGCTGTGCAGGGCGAAGTTTTTCCAGATCTTGAACGCTGGTGGCGCTTTCTGGTCGCCGGTAGGCAGCATGCCATTGCCCACGACAATGGCGCGGAACCGATCGGGATTCTCTGCTGCCAGCCGCAGCCCAAGCAATGAACCCCAATCCTGGCATACCAGAGTGATGTTGGTGAGTTCGAGCTGATCGAGAAACGACTGCATCCAGTCCATGTGCTGCTGGTAGGAGTAGTCATCGATAGCCGTGGGTTTGTCGGATTTCCCGAAACCGATCAGGTCCGGTGCAACAACCCTGTGGCCGGCCGCCGCGCATACGGGAATCATGTGGCGATACAGGTAGGACCACGAGGGCTCTCCATGCATCATCAGGATGGGGTTTGCCTCGGAGGGGCCTTCATCCACGTAGTGCATTCGCAGACCGTCCACCTCCAGGTAATGGGGGGCAAACGGGTAATCCAGCAATCGATCAAACCGTGTTTCCGGGGTTCTGACAAAATCCATGGCACTTGCCTTGTTGTTCATTATTGTGAGGGAATGGCTGAAAGAATTGTGCTGGAGCCAGGGAGCAGAGACAAGCGCAATGACTTATTGGCTGATTTCCAATTCCAGGGCTGGTGATGGCGAGCGGGACCGGGGTTTCTGGCTGGACCATCTGGCATCCGCGGGTATTCACGATCCCCTGTGTCGCGACTTTGAAGAGGCCGACTGGACCGAGAATTTGGGTGTCGGCGACACGGTTATCGTCGCTGGCGGCGATGGCTCGGTGAACCGGGCCGCTGCAATCTGCCGGGAAACAGGCGCCACGCTGGCCGTTCTGCCTTCCGGTACGGCGAACGACTTTGCGAGGAATCTCGCGCTTCCAAGCCAGCCGCAAGCCCTGTGTGAGCTGATTGCCAGGGGCATCACGCAAACGGTTGATGTGGCAGACTATGGTGATGGCATTTTCCTGAACGTCGCCCATGTAGGCATGGGGACCTTACCTGCGCGGAAGTCCCGAGGGGCTGAGAAGAAAATCCTGGGCCGTTTCAGCTACGTTGTCGAATTAGTGCGCTGGTTGAATGCAAAGCGAGGTTTCAGAGCAACCATTCGCTGCGACCGGGGCGTCCTGAAGGGGCGTTGGCTTTCAATTGCAGTCGCCAGTGGCGCCTTTTTCGGTGGCGGCAACGAGATTCCCGAGGCATCAGCCAACGATGGTCAGTTGGATATTGTTGCCGTCCGGCCACGCGCGATGCTTCAGCTATTGTTCACGTTTGTGATGGTTCGCCTGAACAGGCAGGCGCCGAGGCGCACCAGCACACTGGTTCATATCAAAAGCCAGCGCTGCCTGGTACACACCGGAAAACCGAAAACGGTAACCGCCGACGGTGATGTGGTCTCCCGAACCCCTCTCAACGTAGTCTGTGAACATGGCAGCCTCCGTGTTATCGGTCCGGAGGTCGTTAGCACTGCAGCCAGCGGTGACGGTATTCCCGGCACTGCCTGAATCGGGGGCGGGCTTTCAGATACGTTTTGTCACTGACTTTTCCGACAGGAAGCGCAATCATGGGCTTTGCTGGCATAATCAACCACATTGGCTGGCATTAAGTGCCAAAGTGTCGCTTTTGCAACCATGTCCCTGGTTTCTGGCCGCTCATTGCGACCGCCTGACTCCCGTTACAGCTTAATTGTCGAAAAGGACTAGAGAATGCCCACAGAAAATCCATCGGTCTCCTCGAAGGTAATTAAAGGCATTAAAACCGGCATCATCGCGTTGACCCTGTCGGCCAGTGGCCAGCAGGCTCTTGCGGCCGAGCGTTTGTATATCTTCACCGAAAACTACCCTCCCTATAACGCGTCGGAAACCGGAAAAGGATTTGCCCATAACGAGGAAGACATCACCGGCATCTGTGCGGATATGGTCAAAGCGATGCTTTCCAGGGTCGACTATGACTATGTGATGAAGATGCGGGACTGGAGTTACGCCTATAACTGGGTTCAGGACAGGGAAAACCATGGCCTTTTCTGCACCGCCCGCACGGATGAGCGGGAAGATCAGTTCCAGTGGGTGGGCCCCCTGGCATCCATCAAGTGGACCCTGTTTGCTGCGCCTGACTCCGACATCACCCTGAACTCACTGGAAGACGCCAAAGACCTGAGGATCGCCGGCTACAAGGGCGATGTGATGTCCGATTATCTCGTCGATCAGGGCTTTAACGTGATCATGGGTATTTCCGGTGACGTGAATACCCGCCGGCTTACCCTTGGCCAGGCGGATCTGTGGGTGACCGATGGCCTCGTCGGCCCCCTGATGGCGAAAGAAGAGCACGGGATTACCGGGCTGCAGCCGGTGCTGGTATTCCGCGAGACCCCCATGTATTTGGCATTCAGCACCAACACCGATCCGGCCGTTGTTGAAGACCTTCAGCAGGCTCTGGATGAAGCTCGTGAGGCTGGAGAAATTGAGAGAATCGCGGCCAGTTACGAGTAAGCGCTCAGGCGTCGGAACGCCGATAAGGGGTATTCGCTATGCCTGAAAGCCGTGCGTGAGTAAAAAATGATCTACACTCCCGGGTAGAGCGTTTCATAACGGCAGGTCAGATTTCCTCCTGCCCGCTCATCGACCGAATGGGAGGATGGACTATGGAAGATCCGAAAACGGTTATTCAGAAAGAGCCACGCAAGAGTTTAATCATTCTCTTTCTGTCAGCAATGTACAGCATCATCATCGGTATTGTGGTGCTGATCGGGCTTGGCAGCGGAGACACACAGATGGCCGAAGGTGCAGGATGGGTGATGATCGTGTGTGGTGTTGCCCTTCTTGTCTATTATGTCCTGGCCCGCAAACAGACTCCTCCGCTTAAATAGGACCGCGCTTCAGAACCAGAGCCCGATCCGCGGATCGGGCTTTTTGCGTTCTATGAGCAGTCCGTTTTTCTCAAGCAGGTCAATGAGCTTATCGGTATCCTCGATGTTCAGGAAGCTGCCAATCGATACTTCTGTGTCGCGGTGAGTGAGAGAGAGCTTGGCCGGTGTGAACGGATGCGGTGGTGAATGAATTTCGAGCCTCGCGTAGCGGGTCGGAAGGGTCCATTCTGCCTGTTTGCGTTTTCGGCCTTTTTCCAAATGAATGTCATTATCATCAATCAACAAAACCTCTTGCCGCTGGCACTCCCGCGAGGTGAGGTAGATACCGCAGGCAAGTGCAATCAGCTCCAGGCCGGCAAACGGAATGATGACCCAGGCCCCCATAAGCGTGAAGCCAGTGGCAATGAGAGCCGAGAGGGCAAACAGGGCTGCCCAGATTCTGACATTGCCATGCCAGCTCAAGGAACGGTTGGGGGTGAGAACCAGCCGAAAACCATTCGGATGTGGCAAGCGTTCCACCATGGAATCTGCCTCAGTTTTAACGCGCTGCTAGACTTGATGATAGTCAATTATACGGTGAGCGCGACCTGATCAGATCTGGCAGTTGGCCGCAGGCACCGTCTCGAAAACCGAGCGGGCGGCAGCCAGCTGATTTTGCAGGGAGGCAATGCGGCTATCATGGTTGGGGTGGGTGGAGAGAAATTCCAGCGGCTGTGCGCCCGACGCCTGCGCCATATTCTGCCAGAGCCGAACACTCTGGCCGGGTTCAAAACCGGCTTGGGCCATGATTTCAAGGCCCATCAAATCCGCCTCTTCCTCATGGGCGCGACTGAACGGCAGAGTAATGCCCAGTTGGGCGCCGATGCCGAGGGCCTGTTGAATCTGGTCTTCTGCAATCTCGCTTTCGGTGAACAGGCCGACGAGCAGCATGCCCGCTTGCAGACCCAGTTGCTGGGTTAAACGTTCATTGCCGTGGTCGGCAAGAACGTGAGCGATTTCGTGGCCAATCACCGTCGCCAGCTGCGACTGGTTTTCCGCGAGCTGCAATAGTCCTGAATGCACGCCGATCTTGCCTCCGGGCAGGGCAAAAGCATTGGGCGTGGCATTTTCAAAGACGGCAATCTCCCAGGACTGAGGCATTGGGGCGTCCGGATAGCGGGTGTGGGCCGCGCTTACCAGAGCTTCCGTGATGCACTGTACAAAGCGATTGATGTCTGGCCTTGTGATTACGGCATTCTGCTGCTTCATCTGCGCGAAGCTCTCCTGGCCCATATCTGCCAGAACGGCATCGGGTACCAGAGCCAGCCGGTTCCGACCAGTGGGAGATTCCTGGCAGCCGGTCAGGGAGACAAGGGCTGCAAGACTGAAAATAAGCGGCTTCAAGCAGAACTCCGGTGTCGCTCATGAGCAGGGGGTTGGGGCATAGTATCGTCGCTCCGGGCGACCAACACTACCATAGGTCACTTCAGCGGACAGCTCTTCGGTACCCACCAAATATTCCAGATAACGCCGGGCGGTCGTGCGGGAGGCTCCGATTTCTCCACCGACATCTTCGGCACTCAGATGGCGGCCCTCTGCCATCACCGCCCGGATTTTGTCCAGGGTGAGGGCATCAATGCCCTTGGGCAAACGCTGTTCTGTGCCCTGGGTGCTTTCGCTGATGGTTCTTGGAAGCAGAGCATCCACCTCCTTTTGTGCCACATGGTGCAGTGAAGACAAGCGCTCCATGTGGTCGCGGTAGCGGTTGACCGCCTCCTGCAAGCGCTCGAAAACCAGGGGTTTCAATATGTAGTCGAAAACACCGCCTCTCAGAGCGCTGCGCAGGGTTTCGACCTCCTTGGCAGCGGTTATCAGAATGACATCGCTACCGCTGTCTTCAGCCCGCAGTTCGCGAAGCAGTTCAAGTCCATTGCCATCGGGAAAGTAAACATCCAGCAG
>JAWWAT010000124.1:0-8626 GCA_033721635.1 Marinobacter sp.
GAGCCGCAGAACACCACCGCGGCTTCGTCTTCCAGGCTGAAGCCGAATCGGCGCACCAGAAACTTCGCAAACACCATGAACAGCAGCAGCAGGCCCAGACACAGCGCGATCGCGAAAAGAATGGCCTGCAATGGCAGGTTTTCCCAGAGCCCGCTCTCCACCGAGTGTGAAAAAGCCGAATAAACAATCAGCCAGATCACGCACTGATCGTAGCGCGCCATCAGCTTTTCGTTACGACCGAGGAAACCGCCCAACCAGGGCCTGAGGGCGTGACCCACTGCAAAGGGCAGGAGCAATTGCAGGATGATGTCCTTCAGGGCTTCCGTTATGGAGAAGTCACCACCACCGGATGTGCTCACCAGCAGCAACAGCAGGAAGGGCGTCAGCATCATGCCGAAGACATTGGAAGCCGCGGCACTGCAGATGGCGGCGGGAACGTTGCCCCGTGCCATCGCCGTATAGGCAATCGAGGAGGAGACCGCCGAGGGCAGAACCCCCAGGTAGAGAAAGCCCAACCCCAGATCTTTTGGCATCCAGGATGGTGCGATATCGCTGAGACCGTTAATGGGTAGCACCGCCAGTGGAAAAAATACGAACGTAAGCGACGTAATAAGGATGTGCAGTCGCCAGTGGGTGGCACCGGCAATAATCTGCTCGCGGGACAGCGCCGCGCCGTGAAAAAAGAAGAGCAGGGCGACCGCGACGGTTCCGGCGGTGGCCAGTGTTTCGCCGGCCTGGCCTGTAGCCGGCAAAAACGTGGCCAGTACGATGGCACCAAGGAGTAGAAGCGTGAAGGTGTCGATCCGAAACTTCATGAATCACGGCTCCCGGCGTTTGAGGGCGTGAAGGCTGGGCTTCAGAAGTTCTCGGGCCAGGGTTTCCGCCTTGCCCTCGTCTTGACGGCGGACGGCTGCTAGCAGTAATTCATGGTCTTCCTGAGAAGGTTCCGGTAGATCCTTATCGGTTTCAGTCTGCTCGATGGTCTGGCTGACGGCGTGGGAGAAGTAATCGTACAGTTCCACCAGTGCCGAGTTATGTGAGGCCGCTACCAGGGCATGATGGAAGGCTTCATCGTGGCGGATGCGGGACTGCAGGTCTTGACCGGCCTTGGCCCGGTCGTCCAGGGCTGTGGTCATTTTCCGAAGATCCTGCTCTGTTCGCCTGGTCGCGGCCAGTTTGGCGGCTTCGGTTTCCAGCATGATTCTGACTTCCAGCTGATCCGCCAACTGGGTCCGGGCAATCCTCCGTAATGTTTCTCCGGCATCGCGGGTGGCGCGTACGTAGGTGCCATCGCCCTGACGGGTTTCCAGCATCCCTACGTGGACCAGCACCCGAACCGCTTCACGCACCGTGTTGCGGCTGACCCCGAGGGAGTCAGACAGTTCCGATTCCACGGGCAGGCGATCGCCAACGGACCAATCCCCCTTCTCGATAGCCTTTCTGAGGCTCTCTATGGCGGTCTCCACCAGAGACCCTTTGCGGATACGTTCCAGCATGGTGTTTATCATCCTTCAAACCGATTACCCAATCATCCTATGAATGGGCGCGTGCATCAAGAGGCGGTTTCAACAGGCAACTCGCCTCTATGCCTGCCCGGGGTAGAGAAACTGGTAATCGGCCGTGTCCACCCGCCGGGTGGCAAACCGGTAGGTGAAGGTGAAGCCCGGCCAATTGATGGTATTACGACCATTGGCATCCAGGTACCAGGAGGTGCAGCCGGAAGCCCAGACCGTGTCCTCCAGGCCTTCTTGCACCACCTGAGTAAATCGGTCCTGGCGATCCTGGCGCACATCCATGGCTGAGTTCGGGTACTTCTCGAGCGCTTCCAGGCACTCGAGCACGTAACGGAACTGGGATTCGAGCATGTAGAGGATGGAGTTGTGGGCCAGATTGGTGTTCGGCCCATAGAGCATGAACAGGTTCGGGAAGCCGCTGACAGTAATGCCTTTGAAGGCGCCGGCACCGTTCTTCCAGGCGTCGTTCAGCGTCTTTCCGTTCCGACCGGTGATGCGGATGGGCGAGAGAAACTCCGAGGCCCGGAAACCGGTTCCGCAGATGATCGCATCTACCGGGTGGTGGTGGCCGTCCTTGGTGATCACGCCGGTTTCGTCAATCCGGTCGATGGAATCTGTAATCAGGTTCACATTGGGTCGGTTGATGGCCGGGTACCAGTCGTTGGAAATCAAAATGCGCTTACAGCCGATCTTGTAGTCGGGAATGATCCGTTTCAGTTTGGCCGGGTCTGTAACCTGCCTTCTGGCCTCCCGTTTTGCCTGCCTGGCGTAGAATTCCAGCAGGCCGCTGAATTTGGTGAACGCCAGGGCCCGGCTCTCGTTTTTCCAGTAGATCAGGTAACGGTACAGGCGATCCCAGAGCGGCACTTTCTGGAACAGAGTCTGCTCCCAGCGCTTGAAGGGACGATCCGGCTTGCGCAGCACCCAGGCCGCGGAGCGCTGGAAGAGGTCCAGCTGCTTGACCTTCGGCGCAATCTCCGGGACAAACTGGATGGCGCTGGCGCCGGTACCAATGACGGCGACCCGTTTACCAGTCAGGTCGTAATCGTGATCCCAGCGGGCCGAGTGAAACATTTTGCCCTGAAAGCGATCCAGGCCGTCGAGTTTTGGCCAGGCGGGCTGATTGAGCTGGCCCGTGGCGGTAATGAGCACGTTGGCGGTGAGTTGCTCGCCGCCAGCCAGGGTGACCGTCCACTGATTCGAATGATCGTCAAAGGTCGCCTCCTGCACTTCGGAGTTGAACCGGATGTGACGGCCAAGCTGGTATTTGGCGACGCAATGCTCCATGTATCCGAGGATTTCCCGTTGCAGCCCGAATTTCCGGGACCAGTCATGCTTGGGTTCAAACGAATAGGAGTAGAAGTGTGACTGCACATCGCAGGCAGCACCGGGGTAGGTGTTATCTCGCCAGGTGCCGCCAACCCGATCGGCTTTCTCCAGCAGCGTGACGTTCGTGAAGCCTGCCAGTTTCAGTTTGATAGCCATGCCCAGGCCACCGAAACCGGTGCCGATGATCAGAATGGACGGGGTTTCACGCTTGCTGTGCTGGTTCATGATCGGGTGTCCGGCGTTATTATTGTGGTCTTTCGATATCAGTATACGGATGTAACCCACCCGGATGGATGACAATTTTCGCCACACGGGCTAGTCAGAATGACCAATCGGTGTTCGCGTAAGGAAGTTATTTGTGGTTTGAGACAACAACTCCCTGAGAGCTGGCGTTTCGAACTGGCGCCGGATGCTGATGGCATAGAACTCTTCAAACACGCCGGGCAGGGCGCCATAGTCAGCCAGTGTTCCGTTCTTCATTTCGTCTCGAACCACGACTGGCGGCATGATGGCAAAGTGCCCCGTATCCCGGGTCAGAAGTCGCATCATCGCCATGTCGTCTACTTCTGCGGCAATGCTCGGACGTAGTCTGTGGTATTCGCACAGCTGATCAAAGGCCTGGCGGATGTTGTTGTCAGGCCCCGGAACGATCAGGCTCCTGCCGCGCAGTACCTCTGCAAAATCGCCCTGAACATCCATTCCGCGGGGGCCGATGATGCTTACCGGCTGTTTGGCAATCAGCCGGGAGCGCCAGGGGTTCTGTTCATCACCCTGAACCGCCTGGTTGGCAAGGATCAGATCCAGACGGTGGGCCGATAACCGCCTCAACAGTTCATCAATGTGGCTGCTTTGCAAGCTCAGCTCCAGATCTTCCCGATTGAGCAGAGGTTGCAGGAAGCCTTCCTGGAAGTTCCGGGACAGGGTGGCAACCGCCCCGATGCGCAGTATCTCGCGGTTGGGTTGAGCACCCGAGGTAAACATCGCCGTGAGCTCCTCACCCTGGCGGAAAATCTCCTCGGCGTAGGAAAACGCCATACGCCCTGCTTCAGACAGCTTCAGGCGCCGGCCCTCACGGATAAACAGATCATGCCCCAGGCTTTCCTCCAGCTTCCGAATCTGACCCGACAGGGCAGACTGGGAAATGTGCAGAGACTCGGCAGCACGGGTCAGGTGGCCGGTACGTGCCACTTTCCAGAAATAGTAGAGATGATGGTAATTGAGCTTCATGGCCATTCGTTCTTTTAAAAAGAATGAAGTGATCAGTATAAACCATTTTTTATATATACCGAATGTGTGCAAAGTACATGCAAACAGGAGGTCCGCCGATATGAATCCGGTTGCTGAATTTTCATCGCTGTTCATCCTCGCAATCTGGCTGTTGCTGCCGGTGAGCCTTTTTTTGCTGGCCGGCTTAAGCGGCTGGCTGAAGAGTCCCCGGAAGCTGAACCACTGCTGGGGCATTGCCGGATGGATGATGATGGCCTCCATGGCTTCGTCCCTGGTGGTAGGTGTGTTACTTCTGTTGCATGCCCAGATTGTCGGTACCAGCCACACCCTGGCAGCGCTTGGCACGCGATTCGGTCTTTACCCGGATGGCATTGCAGTCTGGATGGCGTTGATGGTGGCCTTCATCGGCTGGGTGATCCTGCGGTTTGCTGACAACTACCTGAGTCAGGACCCCGGTCGAGACCGGTTTCTCCAATGGTTTCTGGTGACGGTTGCCTCAGTTCAGGTTCTGGTACTCACCAACCACCTGCTAATTCTGGCCGGTGCCTGGATTGGTGTCAGTCTGGCATTGCATCATTTGCTCACCTTGTACCAGGACCGGCCGCAGGCGCGCATGGCGGCGGTCCAGAAGTTTATTGTCAGCCGGGTGGGTGATGCACTGGTTATTGCCGGTGTGGTGGCTCTGTACCTTCACTACGGCACCTTTTACCTGCCGGAGATGGTTCAGAGTGAGGCCGCTCGAGCTGGCGGATCCACGGCGCTGACGGTTGCGTCGGTTGTTCTGGCCCTGGCGGCTGTCCTGAAGTGTGCCCAGATTCCCTTCCATGGCTGGCTTATTCGGGTTATGGAAGCCCCGACGCCGGTTTCAGCGCTGCTCCATGCCGGAGTGATCAATCTGGGTGGTTTCCTGTGGTTGCGACTGTTTCCCGTATTTGACGGCTTTACGGCCGGTCATATGATCCTGCTCGTGTTTGGCGGAATGACCGCAGTGGTTGCGGTCCTGACCATGATGACCCAGTACTCGGTCAAGCATGCTCTGGCATGGTCAACCTGTGCCCAGATGGGGTTCATGCTGTTCGAGATCGGCATGGGGGCATACACCCTGGCTCTGCTGCATCTTCTGGCGCACTCGCTCTACAAGGCGCATTCCTTCCTGGCCTCCGGTCGTACCGTGCAAGTGTCAGCGGCAACCCGTTTCCCGGAATCGCCGGCGGCCAGCCGTCTGTTCTGGGCCGGGTCAACCGGCCTGGTAGCCGCTGCCATTCTGGTCCAGGCACCCTGGATTGTTGAGAACAACCCGGTGTTCGGAGCGCTTCTGGCGCTGGCGGTATCTGCGGCGGCAATGGGTATTCCGGCCGGAGCAACGACGAACGTGAAGCTGCGTCTTGCCGGCCTCGCGGTGCTTTTGGTCCCCGTCTATGCACTGTTGCACTTCATGGTTGGCCCGGCCGTTCCCGTTCATGAGGGCCTCGCTATCCCGACTGCAGCCTGGGCGGTTGCTTCGGCAATGATCGTGCTGCTCGCCGCCTGTTCCCTGATGATTGTGTTCGGCGCCCGGTTCCCCGCAACTCGCCGCATGTGTGCCCATTTCCGCCAGGGGCTTTACCTCGAGTTGCCGTTTGATCGGTTGACACGCTTCCTGGCTTCAGAAGCCCTGAAGGTTCCGACCATGTTCCGCCGTGTTCCCCATCATCCGTTCCGACTGGAGGAGAGATCATGAGTAACGTCTGCGAGTCGGAGCCTGAATTGCCGGTAATGACTGATGGCTGGCGAAAGCCGTTGCGGCAGGCCTGCGATCTGATCGCTCCCGTCTGGCCCCTGGATCAGTGGATTGCCGTGAAT
Source organism: Marinobacter sp. (assembly GCA_033721635.1). Lineage (GTDB taxonomy): Bacteria > Pseudomonadota > Gammaproteobacteria > Pseudomonadales > Oleiphilaceae > Marinobacter. Next base: position 5,913 of record JAWWAT010000124.1, read on the forward strand.
CCGTTCTGGGGGCTGCGTCACCTTCCGGCCTCGCGGGCCGATCAGATCCTCGATGAGCGCGGCGGATTCAGCATGCTGATGCCTACCGAATACTATCGGGAAGCCTGGGAGGGCGGCCGAATCCGCGAGGAGGATCTTCGGGCCAGCATTGCAGAGTGTGGCGATGAGCGGAACCTGGCCTGGTACCTGGACTGGCTGGATCGCAAGCCCTCGGCGGCAGCACCTTTGAGGAACTCGATTCTCGATACCTACAAGGGTATCGGTGCCGAAGAGGAAGGTGTCGGTTTGGCCGAAACGGCCTGTGACCAGGTGTCCCGTGTTTGTGGTGCGTTTTTCGACCAACGGCAGAGTCGTTGGTCCGCCGCGGGCGATACCGACGCCATGGGTCTGTTCCGGTTCTGGCTGGAGTCGGTCCGAAACGATCTGGCACTGGATTTCAGGACCGGTCTCAAGGGTGCCAGGGCCTTCTTCAAGGCAGTGCCTGACGAGATGGATGAGGCCATTCTGGACGCTCTCGAGCGAATTCGGGTTTCTGGAGAGGACCTCGAGGCCCTGTGCCACAGCTTGCTGCTGAAAGTGAATGGCTGGGCGTCCTGGTGCCGCGGTGAAGACTGGCGGGCAGGCCTGGAGGGCCGCTCATCGGATCGCTGCGCGGAAATTCTGGCCATTATGCTGGTCTGGGAATCCGCCGGCGTCGCCTTTGCCTCGACGGGCCAGAAGGCCGAGTGGCAGACGCACAGAGCACGGGCGCGTCGCAACGGAGACTATGACAATCACACCAGACTCTGGGTTTGGCAGCGTGCCTTTGAGATTGGCTGCCAGCGCTCTCTCTGGAGCGCGCTGGCGTCCGTTCCCGAAAAGCAGCCAGTATCCGATCAGGAGTGCCAAACGCCGGATGCTCAGGCCGTGTTCTGTATTGATGTCCGCTCTGAAGTGATGCGCCGCCACCTGGAGGACGTTTATCCCGGGGTTCAGACGCTGGGCTTTGCCGGATTTTTCGGTATGCCAATAGAACACCAGCCGCACGGCCCCTTCGCTCCGGCCCGCCGCTTGCCGGGGCTGTTGTCAGCACCGTACCGGTTGATCGATACCAGAGGCAGCCTGCGTGAGGACCTGGCAGAGAATCGTACCCTGGATCAGAAAGAGATTGCCCGGGAATCGGTCAGAAAAGCGAAATACACCAGCCTGTCGACTTTTACACTGGTTGAGACGACCGGTTTGGCCTGGGCCTGGAAGCTGGTGAAAGATTCACTGAAAAAAGGCCACAAAGCTCGTGATGGAAAGGCTGTTGAGGGTCGATTGGTGCATAACCTGGGAGGAGATCCGCTGTCGGATGGCGAAAAGGTTGGGCTAGCCGCAAACATGCTCCGTGGTATGTCCCTCACCAAAGGCTTTGCACCTTTGCTGGTATTGGTGGGCCATGGGAGCCACACCGACAACAATCCGAACCAGGCCGGCCTTGACTGCGGCGCTTGCGGTGGTCAGAGCGGCGGCGTAAATGCGCGGCTTGCGGCCAGTCTTCTGAACGACCCCCAGGTTCGGGCCGGGCTGGCAGACGAGGGTATCAGAATCCCGGACTTCACATGGGCGGTGGCTGCCGAGCATTGCACGGCGACGGATAAGGTGACGATTGCCGATCGCCACCGGGTTCCGGATTCCCATGTTCAGAGGCTTTTGGATCTTGAGGCCGGGTTTGAAAAGGCCGGCATTCGCGTGCGGAAAGAGCGGGCGACACCGTTGAGACTGAACGGCCTTGACGATGGCAATCTTGAGCGGGCCATGGAGACCCGCACCCGGGACTGGTCTGAGGTCCGCCCGGAGTGGGGACTGGCCAATAACGCGGCAATCATTTTTGCAAAACGCAGTAAAACCCGGGGATGCGATCTGGCAGGGCGGGTTTTCCTGCATGATTACGACCCGGCGCTGGATACCGATGGCGGTCTTCTCGAGTCTCTTCTTGCGGCACCCATGGTGGTCGCCAACTGGATCAACCTCCAGTATTTCGCGTCAGTGACTGTTCCAGAGGTATACGGCGCCGGCAACAAGCTTCTGCACTCGGTGGTTGGGGGCAATGTGGGAGTGGTGGAAGGCAATGGCACGCATTTGAGAATCGGACTGCCGTTGCAGTCCGTTCATGACGGCACATACTGGCGCCATGAGCCGGTTCGCCTGACTGTTCTGATTGACGCTCCGGCAGACCGGATTGAATCTGTCCTGCACAAACAGCCTGACGTGGCGGCGCTGGTGGAGAACCAGTGGGTGAGTCTGCATCGGATGACCGAAAATGGTGCCGAACGTTACGATAATGGCAGCTGGATCTCCGTTCGCTGAGAGCAGGGCGGCCGTCACTGGCCGCCTTTGCATTGCTTGATCTCGTTACTGACTTTATTCCTGTTCCTCGTTCAGCAGCTCAGGTTTCTTGAGGGCCTTCTGAAAGAGATCTTTATCCTCGGCGATAGCCATGGCGCAGCGTTCAGCCAGATCGTCCCCAAGCCCCTCCACCTTGCGGCCCAGGAAAACCTGAATTTCCTCGGCCAGCTCGAGGACCTTGTCCCGGGCGTCGGCTTCGGCTTTCGAAGTGAACAGCATCGTCTCAGGATTTTTCAGTGCCATATCCAGGCCGTCCCTATCAGAAAAGTAGACTGCTTGTACTGCCATGGTTATTCCTCGCAGTGAGCGTTAAATGTACTGTATAAAAATACAGTCTATCTGAC